>NZ_JAKUFX010000019.1:0-64463 GCF_022663635.1 Bacillus cereus group sp. BfR-BA-01356
GACCATTATCTAGAAATATCTTGAGACGTCCAAGTATTTTCTTTATTACTGGACTCTTATTAGAGAGTAAAACTAAGCCTGAGATAGGGCTTAAATATTAATATACGAGGGTATTTTATTATGAAAGCTAGTCTATTTTTTCAAATTACATCATTAACTAGTAGTAAAGAGAGTAGAAAGGATAGAGCGATGTTTGGAGCAATTATACAGCAAATCGTATTAGGTATATCATTAGCTGCGCCAGTAGGGCCAATTAATATTGAAATGTTAAAACGAGGAATTGAACGTGGGTTTTGGCACGCTTGGGTTGTTGGAATTGGTGGAATGACTGCAGATGTTTTATTTATGCTTCTCATTTATTTCGGTTTATCTTCTGTGTTTATGTATACATATGTACAAGCCTTCATGTATTGCACGGGTTTTTTCTTGTTATTTTATTTAGGATTTCAAAGTGTAAAACAAGGAATTTTCGACTCGAATATGGAATATAAAAAAGAAGAGGTAGGTGGCCTTAAGCAATCGTTTATGGCAGGATTTTTAATTGCGATATCCAATCCATTAAATCTTGTTTTTTGGTTTGGTATATACGGAAGTACACTTAGCTCATTACTTACGAAGGTAACGAAACAAGAAGCTTTTTTGTACAGTCTTTGCATTATTGTTGGTATTATTTTATGGAATTTAAATATTGCTTTTTCTGTACATTTTGGAAGAACTTTATTAAAACCAAAAGCGCTTGGCTACATAACAGCCGGAGCAGGTATTATTTTAGTAGGTTACTCTATACATTTTGCATACAAAGCTTTACAGTTGTTCACATAAGATTGAAGGGGAGATTTTTATGTATCGAACCACTATTGACGGAAAAGAAATTATAATTACGTTAGCGCCAAAAATCCGAAAAGAAATTACTGATAGAAATCCACTATATGAAGCGGTATTTCATAATGCTGCAAGATTGTTACAAACAAAGCAACCGACGTTTGCAGTAAATCATGAAATATTTGGGCTCATTATTGGAGAAGTGCAAAGAGGAGAAGTAACAGTGTTTGCAGTGGAACATATTATTCCGAAGCAAAATATATTTGGACCAAACAATTTTTTCTCGACAATAGAACAGCAGGCAAATTTGTAAAGTGAATAGAATAAGAATAGAAAAGAAATAGTCGTAACGATATGTTGCGGCTGTTTTTTGGGAAAAGGGGGAAACAAGATGAAGAAAGTGGGGAAAGAGTTCTTTTTACAACATGATATCGTTATTATGTATAGCATTCTATTTGTTTTCATTATTATTTTAAAAATGCAATTTTTTACGTGGTTTGGCATGTTAGCATGTATGTTTGGGATTGTTTTCTATACACTTAATGAATATATGACACATCGTTTTTTATTCCATATAAAGCCACCTAAAAACACATTTCTATTAAAAATGTTAAGAAGATTGCATTATGATCACCACGTATATCCAGATGATTTAAAACTTTTGTTTTTACCTGTATGGTTTAGTATACCTAGTTTTACTATATATTTACTTATAGCATATGGTATTACAAAAAGTGTTACTATTACACTTTCATTTGGAATCGGAATGATTATTATGCTGCTCGTTTACGAATGGAAACATTATATTGCTCATAGACCGATTCGTCCCGTCACTAAGTTTGGAAGATGGCTAAAAAAACAACATATATTACACCATTATAAAAATGAAAAGTTTTGGTTTGGTGTTTCAAATCCAGTATTCGATTTTATATTTGGAACACTTAAAGACGGAAAAGATGTTGAGCTAAGCGAAACGGCTCGTAATTTAGAAAAGGAAAAAAAGACAAAAGTAGTGCGTTAAGCACTGCTTTTGTCTTAATGAGGATAAATAAGTAAAGTGTCACTTTATTTTGAAAAAGTATATTAAAAATTTAGGGGAAATTGCCGAAAAATGTCTATCAAAAAATCTTTGCATGAATGCATGGATTGTCTAAAATGAATATAAGTTTCTGAATATTTATAAAATTTAGTCTTTAGGTATGCAAGGGGGAAGTGTATTTCAAGTAAGAGAGGGGAACGGTTAATGAAACGAGACGATACGTCAGCACGTAAGTTGCAAAATGAGGTGAATTATACAGAGGTCGTTCAGTCGGAAGAATTTCAATTGTTATTAAATACGAAAAAGAAGTTTATCATTCCAATGAGTATTTTCTTTTTTAGTTTTTTTATCGCATTACCTATTCTAACATCGTATTCAAAGGTGCTTAATACACCTGCATTTGGAGACGTTACATGGGCGTGGGTATTTGCTTTTTCCCAATTTATCATGACATGGGCACTATGTATGATTTACAGCAAAAAAGCAGAATCATTTGATGAAATCTCCCGAAAAATTCTGCAAGATATGAAAAAAGGGAGGGGCTGAACTTGAATACTACTGCATTTGCACTATTTTTAATTATTGTTCTTGGTACGCTCGTCATAACCTATTTTGCATCGAAAAAAACGAAAAATGCGAGTGAATTTTATACGGCTGGAGGGGGATTAACTGGTTGGCAAAATGGTCTGGCCATTGCTGGAGATTACATGTCTGCTGCTTCATTTCTCGGTATAGCTGGAGCAATCGCATTAACTGGGTTTGATGGATTCTTTTATAGTATCGGTTTTTTAGTTGCTTATTTAGTTGTACTATATCTTGTTGCAGAACCGCTTAGAAATTTAGGAAAGTACACTTTGGCGGATATGATTGCAGCACGCTTTGATGCGAAAAAAGTTCGCGGAGTTGCAGCTCTTAATACGATGACGATTTCTATCTTTTATATGATTGCACAATTAGTTGGCGCGGGTGCACTTATTAAGTTATTATTAGGGATTGAATATACGACATCTGTATTAATCGTTGGAACACTTATGACGGTGTATGTTATTTTTGGTGGTATGACAGCAACGAGCTGGGTACAAATTGTAAAGGCTGTATTACTTATGGCTGGTACGTTTATTATTTCTGTTATCGTTTTCGCAAAATTCAACTTCAGCGTGACTGAAATGTTCGCTCAAATGAAAACAGCTACCCCTTTAAAAGATTCATTTTTAAATCCAGGTGTAAAGTATAAGGATGGTCTTGATACACTGTCTTTAAATTTAGGACTAGTACTTGGTACAGCTGGATTACCACATATACTTGTCCGCTTTTTTACAGTACGTGATGCAAAAACTGCACGTCAATCTGTCGTATATGCGACGTGGTTAATTGGTGCATTTTATATTATGACGATTTTCTTAGGATTTGGTGCGGCAGCGTTTGTAGGAAATGAAGCGATTATTAAAGCGAACCCAGCTGGTAATATGGCGGCACCTTTATTAGCCAAAGCGTTAGGTGGAGACTTCTTATTTGCTTTCGTATCAGCAATTGCTTTTGCAACGATTTTGGCTGTAGTGGCAGGTCTTGTATTAACAGCAGCATCAGCATTCGCTCATGATTTTTATAATGAAATCATTCGCAGAGGGAAATCAACGGAAAAAGAGCAAGTATCTATGGCTCGTTATGCATCTATTGGAGTAGCGATACTATCTATCATACTTGCATTATTTGCCCAAACATTAAACGTAGCATTTTTAGTATCATTAGCATTTGCAGTTGCAGCGAGTGCAAATCTACCAGTGATTTTATTTACAATATATTGGAAGCGTTTTAATACAACGGGCGCTATTTCTGGTATGATTGTGGGTCTCGTATCAGCTATTGTTCTCGTAGCGTTGAGTCCGAATGTTTGGAACCCTGTAGCTGGAAAAGCTATTTTTGTTGGGGAAGCGATATTTCCATATACGACACCAGGAATTATTTCAATTCCGCTCGGATTTCTTGCAGCATATTTAGGAACTGTTTTATCTAGTAAGAAAGAAGATGCAGCGAAATTTGATGAAATTCTCGTAAAATCTAATACTGGTCACGGTATTAGTGATGTGTCTTCACATTAAATAAAAGAGGAGCTTTTCGATAGATAAGAAAAGCTCTTTTTTCTTTTGTCATTTTCTTGTAAATATTACTGATTTGTAAGTAGGATTTGTCTTAATTTTGTGGAATGAAAATAGCAGGGAGAAATTTAAGTCATCATGGCACCAGCGCAGCTTTTGTGAAAAATAAGTTGTTATGGAAGGTGGAAGTAATGATGAAAACGAAGCAAACTGATGAATTATTAGCAAAAGATGAGCAATATGTTTGGCACGGAATGCGTCCCTTTAGTCCAAATAGTACAATGGTAGGGGCAAAAGCTGAAGGGTGCTGGGTTGAAGATATACAAGGAAAAAGATATTTAGATGGTATGAGTGGCCTTTGGTGTGTCAATAGTGGATATGGAAGAAAGGAGCTCGCAGAAGCGGCTTATAAGCAATTACAAACATTATCATACTTTCCAATGTCACAATCCCATGAGCCAGCTATAAAGCTTGCTGAAAAGTTAAATGAGTGGCTTGGGGGAGAGTATGTTATTTTCTTCTCAAATAGTGGTTCAGAAGCGAACGAAACAGCTTTTAAAATAGCAAGACAATACTATGCTCAAAAAGGTGAACCACATCGTTATAAATTTATGTCACGTTATCGTGGGTATCATGGGAATACAATGGCGACAATGGCAGCGACGGGACAAGCGCAGCGTAGATATCAATATGAACCGTTTGCTTCAGGTTTTTTACACGTAATACCACCGGATTGTTACCGTATGCCTGGGATTGAAGGGCAGCATATTTATGATGTAGAATGTGTGAAAGAAGTCGATCGTGTTATGACGTGGGAATTAAGTGAAACAATTGCCGCTTTTATTATGGAACCAATTATTACAGGCGGGGGCATATTAATGCCACCACAAGACTATATGAAAGCTGTTCATGAGACGTGTCAAAAACACGGTGCCTTGCTTATTAGTGATGAAGTAATTTGCGGTTTCGGTCGTACAGGAAAAGCATTTGGGTTTATGAATTATGATGTGAAGCCAGATATTATTACAATGGCAAAGGGTATTACGAGCGCATATTTACCATTATCTGCAACAGCTGTGAAAAAAGAAATATATGAGGCTTTTAAAGGTAAAGGAGAATATGAATTCTTCCGCCATATTAATACATTTGGTGGAAATCCAGCAGCTTGTGCATTAGCACTTAAAAACTTAGAGATTATGGAAAATGAAAATTTAATCGAGCGATCTGCGCAAATGGGTTCCCTTTTATTAGAGCAACTAAAAGATGAAATTGGAGAACATCCGCTTGTTGGGAATATTAGAGGAAAAGGCCTATTAGTTGGAATTGAATTAGTAAATGATAAAGAGACGAAAGAGCCAATTGATAACGACAAAATTGCAAGTGTTGTAAATGCTTGTAAAGAAAAGGGCTTAATTATAGGACGCAATGGTATGACAACAGCAGGGTATAATAACGTTTTAACATTAGCACCGCCGCTTATTATTTCAAGTGAAGAAATTGCCTTTGTTGTTGGAACGTTGAAGACGGCGATGGAACGTATTTAATAAATAGAGAGAGGAGCGAGCTTTAATATAAGGCTCGCTTTTGTTTAATAGGAGGGGACTTTTAATGGATAAATATGATCCGAGCAAACATTATCACATCGGATATTATGAAGACGGATATGATTTAGAAGTGACGGCGTACAAAAGAATAAATGAACCAGTTTGGGATGCTTATCTTCCGCACTATGAGGCAGACGATTTTTATAAGAAAGTGGAGGAAATGAAACTGGGTGAATATATAGATGATTATGGTATTAAGGTGTATTCATTTAGTGATGATATCAATGATGAAGAAGCACGAACTATTTTTGAAAAATGGTTAAAAAAGAACGAGATTGTTTAAAGATAAAACAAAAAGGAGATTGCTATCTTATAAAATAGCAATCTCCTTTTATTATAGTAAACTTATTTACTTGCTTTCATTGCTTTATCTTTTGCACCAAAAGTGTATTTTAACATTGGTGGTGTAATCATTGTAGTTAAAATAACGACAATAACGATTGCTGTAAAGTAATCTTGTGCCAATAGACCTGAAGAAAGTCCTGTTCCTGCAATGATAAGTGCAACTTCACCACGAGAAACCATTCCAGCACCGATAATTGCAGAAGACTTAGCGTCAAATCCAGTCATTCGTGCACCGAATCCACAGCCGATTAATTTCGTTAATACAGCGATAACAGTTAATGCTAAGATGAACCAAATTTGATTGCCGATACCGTCAAATGTAATATTCATACCGATACTAACGAAGAATACTGGAACGAACATAGCGTAAGCAATTGGTTCTACTTTCTTTTCTACTTCATGTTTGTAGTTTGTTTGAGAAATTGCAATACCAGCAGCGAAAGCACCGATAATACCAGCAATTCCTAATAATTCGCCGAAATATGCGAATGAGAAACAGATGATAAGGGCCGCGCTCACGATAGACTCAGATACGCGCAGTGGTGATAACCAGCGCATAATCGCAGGAACACCTTTCCATCCGATTAAAATAATAGAAGCGAAGAATACTACTTTCTTCAAGATAACCATTGTTAAGTTAACATCATCAGTACCTAAGAAGCTCATTGCAAATGCTAATAAAATAACGACAAGAATGTCATCAAATACAGCTGCGCCTAGCATAGTTGTACTTTCACGTGTTTTCATCTTTCCTAAATCGCGAAGTGTTTGAACGGAAATACTAACACTTGTCGCACATAAAAGTAATCCTAAGAATACAGCGTTTCCTTGTTCCATTCCCATAATAAGGCCGGAAACGTAACCACCTACGAATGGAAGAATGATACCTCCGAGTGCAACTGCTAAAGAAGAATTACGATTTGCGTTTAATTCTTCTAAGTCTGTTTCAAGTCCAGCCATAAACATTAAGAGAATAACCCCGACATTACTTAATTGAGTTAGAAGCTCTGAATTTTCAATCCAACCTAATACAGCTGGACCGATAACGATACCGACAATTAATTTACCTAGTACAGAAGGTTGACCTAATCTAACACTAAGATCACCAGCAAGCTTTGTACTTAATAAAATAAGTGCAATTTGAAAGAAAAATTCGAATTCCATCTGATCCTCTCCTCGTCATTTTTAATTTTATCATACGATTTCTCGGAATTTGCCTAATGAAAATATGTAAAACCCATTAAACAAAAGGGTCTGATTACAAGTTCTTTTGAACTCGTAATTTGAACCTGTAATTAATATATAATAGATTTTATAAAAAATCAATGAAAAAATGGGAGCTTTTTGAGGAAGAAGCTGTCTTATTGGGATATAGGTGTAAGAGTAGTGTGTGAATTTTATATGTATAAAATAGTATGAAGTCCTTTTCCATTACAAATAATAAAGTCTACATACTATTTCACGAACTATAACTGTGAAAGGGAGGATTTATAATTTGAAGGCATTAAAAAATAACTTGTCTATTGTTGCTTTAGGTGGAGTAAATGAAATAGGAAAAAATATGTATGCTATCCAATATGAAAATGATATTGTCGTCATTGATTGTGGATCTAAATTTCCAGATGAAAGTTTATTAGGGATTGATTTAATAATTCCAGACGTCACATATTTGCAAGAAAATAAAGAAAAAATTCGCGGTTTAATAGTAACGCACGGGCATGAGGACCATATTGGCGGAATACCATATTTTTTAAAACAACTAAATGTACCAATCTATGCAACAAAGTTAACGTTAGGTTTAATTGAAATTAAATTAAAGGAACACAATCTTCAAAATGATACGGAATTAATCGTTATTCATTCAGAATCAGAAATTGATTGTGGTTCTATTAAGGCAACTTTTTTTAAAACGAACCACAGTATTCCGGATTGTCTCGGTATTGTTTTTCATACACCAGAAGGTACTGTAGTACATACAGGTGATTTTAAATTTGATTTAACACCAGTAAATAATCAACATCCTGATATTCATAAAATGGCTAAAATAGGAAGTGAAGGTGTACTAGCTTTATTATCTGAAAGCACAAATGCAGAACGCCCAGGTTTTACTCCATCAGAAAGGTCAGTAGGAGAACGGATAGAGGAAATATTTATGAAAGCAAATAGAAAAGTAATTATTTCTACGTTTGCTTCTAATGTGAATCGTGTTCAGCAAATAGTTGAAGCATGTATAAAAACAAATCGAAAACTAGCTTTGCTAGGGAGAAGTATGGTAAATGTAGTAGAGGTTGCTCTAGAGAAAGGTTATTTACATATTCCAGAAGGTATGTTGATTGAAGCAAATGAGGTAAATCGTTTAGATCCAAAGCAGGTTGCAATACTTTGTACAGGAAGTCAAGGAGAACCAATGGCAGCTTTAGCGCGTTTAGCTAGTGGAAACTATAGACAAGTGGATATTTTACCAGAAGATACGGTTATTATAGCCGCGACACCTATCCCAGGAAATGAACGTAACGTTTCTCGAATTATCGATAATTTATTTGCATTAGGAGCAAAGGTGATTTACGGATCAGGTAGTTCTACTGGAGTGCATGTATCCGGTCATGCATATCAAGAAGAGTTGAAGTTAATGCTTACATTAATGAAGCCAAAATATTTTATTCCAATTCATGGAGAGTTTAGAATGCTACATCACCATAGTTTGTTAGCAGAATCAATTGGTATTGAAAAGGAAAATATCTTTATTGTACGTAATGGAGATGTTGTAGATATAAGTAATGAAGTGGCAATTCAATCTAGAAGAATACAGGCAGGAAATATATATGTAGATGGATTAGGAATTGGAGATGTTGGAAATGCATTATTACGTGATCGTAAACAACTTTCAGAAGATGGAATGCTCGTTATAGTTATTACTTTTAATAAAGTGGATGGAGAAATAATTTCAGGTCCAGATATTATTTCTCGTGGATTTGTCTATGTCCGTGATTCAGAAGAATTTCTAAGAGAATTAAATAAATTAGCTGTTATTACGATTAATAATTTAAAGAAAGAGAATGTGAATAGCTGGGGTATTTTGAAAAGGGAGGTAAGAGAAGCATTAGGGAAGTATATATATACAAATACAAAACGAAAGCCGATGATTCTTCCTATAATAATAGAGGTTTAATAGTAAAAAAGAATTCTCGTATGGGAATTCTTTTTTGTTTTGAAGAGAAAATGAACATATAATGAAATAAATAGAAATGGAAGGAAATAAAAGATGTTATTAAATAAACGTTTTACAATTGGAGAAATGGCGAAAATGCATAATATCGCAGAATCTACATTAAGGTATTATGATGAAAAAGGAATTTTTCATCCGTCCATTGTGGATCCTCAAACGAATTATCGTTATTATACAATCGATCAATTTTCACTGTTAGATACGATTAAATTTTTACGCCAGTTAAATATTCCGTTAAAGGAAATTAAGAAATATATTGATGAAAGAAATCCAGCATACGCACTCAATTTACTGGAAAAACAACAAGAGATGATGCTGAAGAAACAAAGAGAAATTGAGTATGCTTTGGCGAAAATGGAGCATAGAATTCATTTAATTAAGAAAGCAACAAAAGCAAAAGCTGAACAAATGGTAATTAAAGAGATTCCGCAGCGAAAAATAACAGCTATTGCGGTTGCCCCGAATACGACGGATGATATGTTTGAGTACTACATTCATTCGTTGCAAAAAAATATGAGGCAAATGGATGATAGTCTATTTTCAGGAGATATAGGTGTGACAATTTCCAAAAAAGCATTAATGCAAAAGGAGTTTCAAGCATATAGCAGCGTATTTATTCTTTTGGATTATATGCCGTATGAAGTGCATACTTCAGATGAAATTAAAGAAGGTTTATATGCTTGTTCTTATCATCATGGACCGTATGAAGAAACAGATGCAACGTACAAGGAGTTACTTACATACATTGATAAAGAAGGTTACGAAGTACATGGAGATTCGATTGAGATTGGATTGATTGATTGGTCTGTAACAGAAAATCCAGAGGAGCAAGTAACAGAAATTCAAATTCCTGTAGTAAAAAAATAAGATGAAAACCTTTGAATTGATTACAAATTTACATTCATTAATATAATTCAGTTACCTATTTTTTAATTCTCTCTTGACCTTCAAGTTACTTGAAGGTTTAAACTGTGAACAGAGAGTTGAAAAAGGAGCATAATAGTATGAAAGCAACAGAAAAATTAAGAGAAAAACCAATTAAAAGTTTATTTATTTCATATTTAATACCAGCCGTTCTTGGAATGGTATTAATGTCAGTGAATATTGTAATTGACGCGGTCATGATTAGTAGAGGAGTTGGGGCGAACGGTTTAGCAGGAGTAAACGTGGCTATTCCAGCGTTTTCGATTTTCTTCTCTATTTCATTATGGATTGGAATGGGCGGGGCAACGTTATATTCCATTGCATTAGGTGAAAATAAACGAGAAAGAGCAAGGTCTATTTTTACTCAATCCATGACGGTAGCAGTTGTTATCGTAGGGATTTTAGCAGCGATTTGCTTATGGAGAATAGAAGATTTAGCATATTTATTTGGTGCAAATGAAGTGATTCTACCATATGCGTTAGACTATTTACACGTATTATTAACATTTGGAATGATATACGTTTTAGAAAATATTTTAAGTACATTCATACGAAATGATGGAAATCCTAATTTAGCAATGGCTGGTCTTGTTGTAACAGCTGTATTAAATATAGTGTTTGACTATATCTTTATTTTTATCTTTGGATGGGGTGTAACAGGTGCTGCTTCAGCGACTATTCTTTCGGCAGCGATTGGTTTCCTTGTATTATTAACTCATTTCTTTAGAAAAAGTAGTATTTTAAAGTGGACGAAATTCCATTTTGAATGGGATACTGTCAAACAAATTATGGTGATTGGTTTCCCAAGTTTTACAGCAGAAAGTACGGTTGCAATCGTAACGATTGGTTTTAATATCGCATTCGTCCAATATGCAGGAGAAGTAGGAGTAGCTTCCTATGCGATGGTGAATAGTATTCATGCAATGACATTACTATTATTCTTTGGTGCTGGAGCAGCATTACAGCCAATTGCTAGTTTCCATTATGGGGCAAATTTATCAGAGAGACTTCGTGAAGGATTGAAGTTTGCTGTGAAAATTGCAGTTGTCCTCGGAGGCATTGCGATAATTGTCGGATTATTCTTCGGGAAATATATCATTGGTTTATTTGATGTTCAATCTCCAGAATTATTGGAGTTAACCTTAACAGGTATTAGCTTATTCTTTATCCAATACGTATTTTTAGGTTATAACATTGTGTATGGAGAGTATTTCCAATCAGTACGACAAACGAAGAAATCAGTACTTATTATAATGAGCCGAGGATTACTATTTATTATTCCATTGTTATGGATTATGCCGAAATTATTTGGTATAAATGGAATTTGGCTCGTTATGCCAGTTGCTGAAGTAATGACAGCAATTATCGTATTTACGATGAATCGCATGAAACATCCTGTGCCATTAAATATGGCAGGAGAGAAAGAAGCGATATGATGAAGAAAATCCCCTTAAGCAATTAAGGGGATTTTTTATTCCTTTAAACTAATCGCAAAAGATCCATCTGTTTCTTGAACAGAAGCAAAGGCAACGTTTTTAATATTTGTAATTCCTTTTTCTTTTAATTCTTTATATAACCATTTTTCATCTTTATGTATTAACTTTAAGTTATCGTATTGAATTTGTGAATCGACGATAAGTGCAATTGGTAATCCAGCATACTTAACTTCTATGTTTAAATCTTTTGGAGTTAATGGTACAAGTTCTCTTTTTGGTAAAATACTAATAGCGCCGTTCGCTTCTAAAATAGCGTATTCAATTTCATGAACACTTGGATATCCTGCAACGCGAAGATTAGAAAGTAGTTCTGCAATGGGGTATCTACTTTTTTGTAAGTTCTCAAAAATAATATCACCATGTTTAATTAAAATGATAGGGTGTCCAAGAATAAAACGATTTAGTTTGTTGAATAGGCTTAATTTTGTAAGAAGTAAATGTAAACATGTGATAACAACCATACCGAGAAATGCTTGTAAAGCACCAGAGACGGGTATGGCCTGGAAAGCTAAATAAGATAAAAAGATTATAGCCCCAAAATCATGAGGAGTTAGTTGTGCTAACGCGGATTTACCGAGTAACTTAAGCGATAGTAAAAATAAGATAAAAAAGAACGACACGTTACATAAAAAGAGAAGCAATAGAGACACTCCTTCGTGTAAAGTTGTACTTACTATTCCCGAAAGTAATATAAATATTACCTTTCAGAGGATAAATTAGGGTTTATTGGAATCTGTCTGTATACAAACAAATAAATGGATATTATCATGAAGGAAGTAAAAGAAAATAGGAGTATATGAATATGAGAAAGAAGAAAATAATGAAGGGCATTTTAGTTGTTATAATGATTTGCGCCGTGTATGCGGGTTTTTTACAATATCACATTTATAAGCATGGGCATATGAATGCAACCTACGATGCTGATTACATAATTGTACTAGGATCGAAAGTAAATGGGACGAAACCATCTTATTCATTGCAATATCGTATTGATAAAGCAGCTGAATATTTAAAATCACATGAGAAAACAATCGCTATCGTATCTGGAGGACAAGGAAAAGGCGAAGACATTTCAGAAGCATTAGCAATGAAACAAGGACTAATAAAACAAAATATCGCAGAAGACCGCATTATAATGGAGGACAAATCTACGAGTACAGATGAGAATATTACATTCTCAAAACCGTTAATTCCAGCCGATATGAAAAAAGGTATGATCGTAACAAACGATTTTCACATGTTTAGAGCGAAAAAAATAGCGGCCAAACAAGGTTTACAATTAGAAGGTCTTCCGGCAAAAACACCGAAACCAATCATCATTCCATCGAATGTACGAGAATATTTAGCAATTACAGAGTATTGGTTTATGAATCGAATATAGTGAAAGTGATCCCGTCTGAAACTCAGGCGGGATTTAGTTTGAGGAAAATCTTACAAATATGTCACGTTCGTGAAAGGTAAAGCGATAGTTTCTAGAATGATTTCCTGACATAATGAAGGTAACAAAAACTATTTAGAGGTGAATCGGATGAAAGGAAATAATATTTTATCTTCGTTATGTTACTTTAGTATCTTTTTTGCACCATTTTTACTACCAATTATCGTGTACTTTGTTGCAGAAGATGAAGTGAAGTATCACGCGAAAAAAGCATTTTGGTCACATGTTTTCCCATACGCAATCTTATTTGGAGGACTAGCAGTATCAGGCATGTACGGTTTAGGTTTCAATCAATCTGACGGTGCTGGAATTGGAATGGCTATCACATATGCAGTGTTCATTCTTGTAGGAATTTACTACTTCATTTGGAATATCGTAAAAGGTATTAAAGTTTTGAAAACGGCGTAATATGATAAGTGTAATTTCATTTACCGTATCGATAAACGTTTTAAAAAAGAGCAGTTCAAAAAGAATTGCTCTTTTTGTGCTTATAAGTTGTGAAAATTGAAAAAGATATGTTAATTTTTCATTATGAAGAGAAAAAAGGAGTGATTTTCATGAATGAGATCATACATAAGATGGAGCAACATGTTTCAGTTCGTAAATATAAAGAAGAATCAATTCCGAAAGATGTAGTAGAAAAGATGGTGCACGCTGCGCAACATGCAGCTTCATCACATTTTGTACAGGCGTATTCTGTTATATATGTAACAGATCAGGAATTAAAGGCTAAACTAGCAGAGCTATCCGGAAATCGTCATGTGAAGGACTGTGCAGCATTTTTTGTTTGTTGTGCAGATTTAAAACGACTTGAAATTGCATGTAAAAAACATAGTACAGAGATAAAGCATGAGGGAGTAGAAGACTTTATCGTTGCGACGGTAGATGCTTCGCTTTTTGCGCAAAACTTAGCACTAGCAGCAGAATCGTTAGGATACGGTATTTGTTATATTGGTGGTATTCGTAATAATCCGAGAGAAGTGAGTGAACTGCTTCATTTACCTGATAAAGTATATCCTGTATTCGGAATGACAGTCGGCGTACCAGATGAAGATCATGGAGTGAAACCACGTTTACCAGTAGCAGCAATCCTTCATGAAAATGGATATGATGAAAAGAAATATGATGAATTATTAAATGAATATGATGAAACGATGAGCGCGTATTATAAAGAAAGATCATCAAACAAGAAAAACGTAACATGGACGGAATCAATGAGTTCGTTTATGTCTAAAGAAAAAAGAATGCATATGAAAGAGTTCTTAAGTGAAAAAGGATTAAATAAGAAGTGAGTAAAGAGGCAAACCTGTGATGTAGGTTTGTCTTTTTTGGAGGAGAAAGGTCATTGTCTTCGAATAAGTATAGAGGGAGGGGATAATATGAAAAAAGCTTTAATCTTTTTATTTGATGGATTTGCAGAATTTGAAGTGAATATAGCGAGTTTATTTTTGATCAGTAAGGAATTCGAAATAATAACAGCAACAGTAGATGGAAAAACAGTTACAGGAGAAGGCGGGTTTTTGTGTCAACCACATGTCTCTATGGAGCATATTGAAGTAGCGGACTATGAAGTGTTTATCGTACCAGGAGGACATATTTTTGATCATTTAGAAAATGAACAATTGTTATCTATCGTGAACGAATTACATAAGCAAAATAAATGGATAGCGGGTATTTGTGCAGGAACATCTTTACTACATGCGGCTGGAGTGCTTAATAAGAAGAAATTCTCAACATCATTAACATCTGGTGAAAAACAGTTAGCACATTTACATGAATGGGAATATAAACAAAATAAAGATGTAACTGTTGATGGAAAAATAATAACAGCGGTAGGGTCTGCGTACGTTGAATTTGCTACTGAAATAATGAAGCAACTCAATTTATTTAATGAAGGTGAAGCGAAGGAGAACCTGCAATATTTTAAAAATGTAACAGAGATTTGTGATAAAACTTTAGTATAAGTGAATAGTTTGATTGTTAATACCTAAGCCCAGAAAGTTGTTTATTCTTTCTGAACTTAGGTATTTTGTTTGTTATCATATACATAGAAATAAAAATTAATAATTTTTTACAAAAGTGATAGAAAATGAGAATGAAATGCCAATAGTAAGTAAAAGCGGCATAATAGCCGCTTTTTATCGTTTTATTTAGTATTTGATTTGAAATGTTTATCTTATGAAAGAAAGATTATTGCTAATTGTAAACTGTCAATAAAGTTATTTAAGTTTTGATATGGAATACCCTGCCGGAAAATACAGCAATAATTTTGTTTGAACATATCTGTTATGGCGCAATCTAAAGCATCTTCTATAACAAGTTCAAACTTTCAATAAGAAGATACCCCCCTGTACAACTTAAAAGAATGTACGTAAATATTTTAAAAATCCGTTGATTAAGCCATTTAAAAATAATTTGACCTATAAACAAACCTAAAAATACAATTGGAATGGCATAAAAACTTGATTCCCAAATGGTTTTGTTTGTGCCAGTAAAGAGTATTTGAGTTACTAGGCTAATGAAATATATAAACAAATAAAAAGCTAATGTAGTTGCTCTTAACTTCTCTTTTTCAGTATCAGTTCCTGTAAAATAAAGTAACAGGGGTGGGCCGGGCATACCGATACTTGTCGTTAAAAGACCAGATAATCCACCAACTATGAAATCTCTAGATTGTGTTGATCTAATCTTAACGTTGCATATTAGCAATAATGTTAATAGTAAGAGTAGGATGCTAACTGCTAATTTAAAAGTGTTTATGTTAACGGAAATGAAAATTAAAATGCCAAAAGGAACACCAACTATACTTCCAAAAATAAACCTTTTCAGTAGAACAAAATCAACGTCCATTCTTATTTTCCAAATGAGTGAAATGGAAATAATTAAAGATAAAATAATGTTTATTTGTATAGCTTCTTGTGGTAGAAATAACATAAGTAAGAAAGGGGTTGCCATTATGGAAAAGCCAAAACCTGTACTTGCTTGCAGAATAGAAGCCACTAATATAATACATACGAAAATGAATGTTATACCCAAAACAGCCCTCCTATTTAATCAAGTTTAACTAGTTAAAGTCTATTATTTAAGTGCAATATTTCACAAACTCATTTGTATTTTAACATAAATATCTAGTTTTTTCTCAAATAGTATTGCCATATAAGGCTCTTTAACTAAAAAATCCGACTTACATTTTGAAACAATTTTATTATGGGGAAACAAATAATGAATGGGATCAAAATGTATTGATTATCATTAATTTATTCACTGAGATCCCCGCGATAAAACAAGAACAGCCATATAAAACTTACAAAAATACAGCATGTAGCTAATAAACTGCCAATCATTTGAGGAGAAAGAATTTCTAACAGCCCTCCTGTAAAAAACATCGATAACTGAATAAGAGATCCGTAAATAGAATAATGGAATGAAAAAACTTTACCTATCATATTTTCGTGTGTGTAAGTTTGAAGTAATGTCGTATCAAGTGGAACGATGATTCCTCCTGCTATACGCATACAGAATAAAGTAATGATACCGATAATAAGTTGATCGGATAGAATGAATCCGAGAAAGAAAATTCCTTGTAATAAGTAGGCCCAACCGAATACTTTTTTCATTTTTTCTTTATTATGGGATATATAAAGATTAACGAGAAGGCTTCCTATCATAAGCCCAGCCCCTTGAACCGTATATAAAATCCCAATGTTCGTATGGAAAATTTTTTCGGCATAGATCGTTAGAAGTAGTTGATAAGCGCCTCCAATAATGCCCCATGAAATGCCGACAAGAATTAATGTTAAAATGATTTTTGTTTGTAATATGTATGTATAACCACCTTTTATATCAGTGAAAAATGTTTCTTATTCCATAGTAAACAATATGTTGCTAGTTGAAATCGCAAATAAGAGGGATATAAATTCATACGAAAGTATGAAAAAAAACAGCTCATATTTGAGCTGTTTTTCTATAGTTTTTAGTTCATTTTTCAAGGATAGGATATATTAATATCCGTATCCGCCGCCACCCCAACAGCTACATCCGATGATGATTAGAAGGATGAATAGTACGATAAGCAAAGCAAATCCACCGCCGAAACCAGCGCAACTTCCACCATAACTCATATGTTTTCCTCCTTTTTAGTAAGTTAATCTATATGGTTCATGGACTACTATATACAGTATGTTTTTTGTATAGAAAACGAGCCAGTCTCATTTATAATTAGACAAATGCCTGTAGATTCATTAGGATTGCATGTTAGTGATTTGTAAATAAACCTTTACGTAATTCATAATTTAGGCATAAAAAATAAAAAATTGTAAAAAAAACCATTTTCTTATTTTTTTATGAGAGAATATGTACTATAATTTTACAAGTAATATTATGGGAAAAGGGAGTTTTAGTATAGAGATGGAGATGGGACAATTAAAAAATAAAATAGAAAACAAAAAGAAAGAGTTAATTCAACTTGTTGCGAGACACGGATTGGATCATGATAAAGTTTTGTTATTTAGCCGAGATTTAGATATACTAATTAATAAGTTTATGAATGTAAAAGACAAAGTGCATAAATAAAAAATTTATAGTTTTTTATATTAAGATGTTTCACGGAAAGGGGGGACAGTAATTGGAACATTTACAGGAAGAATTGTATAAACAAATAAAAGAAGAAAAAGGTACAGTTACAATTTTCTTAAAGAGTGGTGTTAGAATAATAGGAGAAGTTGTTGGAGTAGATAAATTTACAGTTTTAATCTTAGTGGATGGAAAACAACAGCTTATTTATAAGCAGGCTATATCAACAATAATGAAATAAGACACTCTTGTTGAGTGTCTTATTTCATTATTGCTTGCATGCCTCAACATCAATGCCGGCAGCAATTAACTTCTTTTCTCCATCTTGTTCAATAATTTTTTGTAATTTAGATAGGAAAGAATCAAAGTTTGTATGCTTTGCTACTTGGAATGTCATTTTATGTTCAATTGGTAGCCACGTATCAATATCAGCTTCGTTATGCTGAATTTTTACCTCAAGTTTATCGAGTGCATTAGCAACTTTTGCTTCGTACGTTTCTTTCGCTTCAAACTCTATCCATAAGTCATATAATTCCTCACCGAGAGAACCTGTTAATGTTTGTTTAATATTTAAAATAGCTTCTAGTTCATTTTTTTGTTTTTGTAGCTGTAATTCATGACTATTCATTGTATCAAATGCAGGGATATCACCAGCTTCGGCTTCGACTAGGTCGTGAATAATAACCATTTTAAGTAATTTCTCAATATTTACTTTTTGATCCAAATAAGGTTCAACTAAAATGGCCATTAGAGACATACGCCATGTATGTTCGGCAACACTTTCTTGACGTCCGTTGGAAAGCCAGCTATGTCGCATTTCATATTTTAGTTTTTCTGCTAATGCAATGACTTGTAAAATGTTGTGTTCCATCGTGATCCTCCTCATTTATTCATACCATAATTCTAATATAGAAATGAAATGTGTCAATTTCATGAGTATATTGCGATAAACAGATGATAAGCGTATAATACATGTTATATGTGAAAACGTATTATTAAAATAAAAAAATGTTATATAAAAATGGAAAGGAAAGGGCAGAAATATGGGAGAGAAAAATCAAGTATTAGCTAGACCACAAAGAAGAAAAAGGAAGTTTGATATTTCTAGCCCAGTGGGCATTATAGTAGGTTTCATTATAGTGATAGCGGCAATTATGCTTGGCGGCGGTGGAATAAAAGCTTTCAAAAACTTTTTAGATGTTTCATCTATTTTAATTGTCATAGGGGGAACAACAGCGACAATTGTTGTGGCATATCGATTTGGAGAAATAAAAAAATATACGAAAAGCATTTTTACTGTTTTACATAGAAGAGAAGAAGATTTAGAACAGTTAACGGATTTGTTTGTCGATTTTTCGAAAAAGTCTAAAAAGCACGGCTTGCTTTCTTTAGAGGTAGATGGAGAGCAAGTGGATAATCCTTTTATTCAAAAAGGAATTCGATTAATGTTAAGCGGTTACGATGAAGATGAATTAAAAGAAGTGTTATTGAAAGATATTGAAACGGAAGTGTATGAGTTAAGAAAAGGAGCAGCATTATTAGATAAAATTGGTGATTTTGCTCCAGCTTGGGGCATGATAGGGACTTTAATTGGTCTTATCATTATGCTCCAAAACTTACAAGATACATCGCAAATTGGTACAGGGATGGCAGTTGCGATGTTAACGACATTATATGGGTCTGTACTTGCGAATATGATTGCAATCCCTCTTGCGGAAAAAGTATATCGTGGTATTGAAGATTTATATACAGAGAAGAAGTTTGTAATAGAAGCAATTTCAGAATTGTATCGTGGACAAATCCCTTCTAAATTAAAGTTGAAACTGGATACATACGTATACGAAACAAAGGTAAAAAAGGTAAAAGGAGCAGCCTAATATTTCAAGGAGTGGTATGATGAGTAAAGGACCGCAAAAGGGATCGCCTCGTTGGATGACGACTTTTACAGATTTAACGATGTTATTATTAACTTTCTTTGTATTACTAGTTGCTACATCAAAGCAAGATGCAGTAAAATTGTCAAAGATGCTTGAAAAGTTTAGTGATACGGGGCAAGTAGATGCAAAAGTAATGGAAAATACAATACCAGATATTTCACATGAAAAAAATGATGAAAAAATGATCTCAAAAAAGAGAATGGATGAATTATATAAGAAGTTAAAAGCGTATGTAGATAATAACGGTATTAGTCAAGTGAATGTATATCGGGAGGATACAGGGGTAAGCGTCGTTATAGTAGATAATTTAATATTTGATACAGGCGATGCAAACGTTAAGCCCGAAGCGAAAGGGATAATAAGTCAATTAGTTGGATTTTTTCAATCCGTACCTAACCCAATTGTTGTAGAGGGACATACAGATAGTAGACCTATTCATAACGAGAAATTCCCTTCTAATTGGGAGTTATCTTCAGCACGAGCGGCAAATATGATTCACCATTTAATTGAAGTGTATAATGTGGATGATAAAAGGCTAGCTGCGGTAGGATATGCAGACACAAAGCCAATTGTACCAAATGATTCACCGCAAAACTGGGAAAAAAACCGTCGCGTTGTTATTTATATAAAAGAGTAGTATATTATTATTTTAATAATAAAATAATAAAAATACGAAAATTCTTTTAAAAAAATATTAAATTTTATCATTTTATTTTGTATAATGAGTGAGAATGATAAGGTGAAATATTAAGATATATTTATACATAGAAGGAGAGAATTAAAAAGAATGGCACATAAAATTTTAGTAGTAGACGATGCGATGTTTATGCGAACGATGATTAAAAACTTATTAAAAAGTAATGCTGACTTTGAAGTTATCGGCGAAGCAGAGAATGGGGTAGAAGCGATTCAAAAGTATAAAGAACTTCAACCTGATATTGTAACATTAGATATTACTATGCCAGAAATGGACGGGCTTGAAGCATTAAAAGAAATTATTAAAATTGATTCAAGTGCAAAGGTTGTTATTTGTTCTGCAATGGGACAACAAGGTATGGTATTAGATGCAATTAAGGGCGGGGCAAAAGACTTTATTGTAAAGCCATTCCAAGCCGACCGTGTAATTGAAGCTTTAACAAAAGTAGCAAATAGTTAATATAGAAGGGGTGCCACAAGGAATCAAAACAGTGATAGCAGATCGACGTGTGGCCCCCTTTTTTCTCATTGTAAAACACTAAATTGTTATACATAAATGAAATGTTTGTTAGACAGGTAGGGGATAAAAATGCAAACAGATCTATTAAATATATTTTTCGAAGAGTCAGAAGAACATTTACAGTCGCTAAATGAAAATGTGCTAGTGTTAGAGCAAAATCCTGCTGATATGGATGTTGTGGGAGAAATATTCCGCTCCGCTCATACATTCAAAGGTATGTCTGCGAGTATGGAATTTACGGAGATGGCTGATTTAACGCATAAGATGGAAAATGTGTTAGATGAAATTCGTCATGGAAATATAGTTGTAAATGCGGATATTATTGATGTGATTTTTGAGTGCATTGATAATTTGGAGAAGATGGTTGCAGATGTGCAACAAGGTGGAATGGGCAATATTGATGTAGCCTCAACTAAACAGAAATTAGAAGCGTTATTGAACGGCAATGTAGAAACTCCTACGGAACATATAGAGCAAAATCATATAGACAACGATGATGCAGTTTCGCATGAAGTGCATATAACAGTTGAACAGCAAGCGATTTTAAAAGCAGTACGTGCCATTATGTGTATTGAAGCATTGCAAAATGTAGGGAATATACAAAAAACAGCTCCGAGTATTGAAGAAATTGAAGCAGATGCTTTCGGATTTGAATTTACAGTATTTATGGATACGGATTGTAGTATAGAAGAATTGAAACAAGTAGTACTTCATGTTTCTGAAATTGAGAAAGTGGAAGTAAAGCAAGGAGAACCTATATCGAAGGAAGTAGCTTCTAAAAAAGTCGTTACACAAGAAGTTGTGCAAGTAGAAGAAAAGCTACAACCAGCTGTGGCTACGCAGGTAGAATCACCAATAGAGGCAACGAATCAACCTTCAAGTGCTATGCCAGCTAAAAGTACTACAAAAACGAAAAATGCTAAAGTGGAGAATCGTTCAATTCGTGTTCAATTAGAGAAAATCGAAAGATTAATGAATATGTTTGAAGAAAGTGTAATTGAACGTGGGCGCATTGATGAATTGGCTCAAACGATTCAAAACAAGGAGCTAATTGAACATTTAAATCGATTAGGCGATATTTCAAAAGATATTCAAAATGTACTATTAAATATGCGTATGGTGCCGATTGAAACTGTGTTCAATCGTTTCCCGCGTATGGTACGTATGTTAGCGAAAGATTTAGGGAAAAAAATCGATTTACAAATTACAGGTGAAGATACTGAAGTAGATAAAATTGTTATTGATGAAATCGGTGATCCGCTCGTTCATTTAATTCGAAATGCAATCGATCACGGTGTTGAAACTGTTGAAAAACGACGTGATGCAGGTAAAAATGAGACAGGTACGATTAAATTAGAAGCCTTTCATAGTGGAAATCATGTCGTTATTCAAATTACGGATGATGGAAACGGTATT
This sequence comes from Bacillus cereus group sp. BfR-BA-01356, assembly GCF_022663635.1. Classification (NCBI taxonomy): domain Bacteria; kingdom Bacillati; phylum Bacillota; class Bacilli; order Caryophanales; family Bacillaceae; genus Bacillus; species Bacillus cereus group sp. BfR-BA-01356. The sequence goes on from NZ_JAKUFX010000019.1 coordinate 22,132, forward strand.
AATAAAGGGAAAGTATTAGAAAAAGCGATTAAAAATGGCGTTGTAACTGAAGCAGATGCGAATAGATTAACAGATCGTGAAGTGTTTGATCTTATTTTCCAACCAGGATTTAGTACAGCTGAAGTTGTATCAGATCTTTCTGGACGCGGTGTCGGATTAGATGTTGTAAAACATACGATTCATAGTTTAGGTGGACATTTAATTATTGATTCTGAGGAAGGAAAGGGAAGTACATTTAGAATTGAACTTCCATTAACGTTGTCTATTATTCAATCTATGCTTGTTCAAACGAATGATAAGCGTTATGCTTTACCTCTTGGAAATATCGTTGAAGCAATTCGAATTAAGAGAGAAGACATCCAATCCTTACAAGGGAAAGATGTGTTAAATTATCGTAATCAAATTATTGAAGTGAAACATTTAAGTACTGTATTTGGTGAAAAAACAGTAGATGAGGCGTTTGCGTCATATGATGGTCAAATAGTTCCTGTGTTAATTGTTCGTAATACACATCGCAGCTATGGACTTATTGTAAACACAATTATCGGTCAAAGAGAAATAGTCTTAAAGTCATTAGGTGACTTCTTTGCAGAGAGTTCTAACTATTTCTCTGGTGCGACGATTCTCGGTGATGGACGAGTGGTCCTCATTTTAAACCCAGAAGGTTTATAATAGGAATGAAGGAAAGCTCCCCACTTGTATACAATTGGGGAGCTTTTTGGCTAATTGCTACGAATCTAATAATGGGATACATAGTAACGTTTTATACTAATGAGTTTGCTAAAATAAAATAAGAGTTTATATTATTTGATAGAAAAACAGAAATGAGGAGGCAGGGAAAATGCCTGAGCAACACACAAAAGGGGATACGAGCACGATTGTGCTAGAAAAAGAAAATGAGCATTTAACGCCTCAAGAATGCGATATTCTTGGCGAAATTGCAAATATATCATTTGGTTCAGCTTCGACTGTATTATCAACAATTTTAAATAGGCAAGTAAGCATTACTGCTCCTCGCATAGAGTTGGTAGATTTATATGATTCAAGAGATGTCGAAGTTCCACATGTTGTATTAAACATTCATTTTACAAAAGGATTGGATATGGAAAATCTTCTTGTCCTTAAGCAAGATGTTGCATTATCCATTGCTGATTTAATGATGATGGGAACAGGTGAAGTGGAGGACGGAAAAGAACTTGGTGAATTAGAGCTAAGTGCTGTACAAGAAGCGATGAATCAAATGATGGGATTCGCAGCTACATCTATGTCGGAATTCTTCCAAGATACAGTAGATATGTCTCCGCCGACGATTAAAGTTGTAAAGTTATCAGAAGAAATGGAGAAAATCTCTGAAATCGATGGGAATCATACGATTGTTAAAGTATCGTTTGATTTAAAGATAGATAATCTTGTAAACTCTAAACTTGTACAAATTGTTTCAGTTGAGCATGCGAAACAAATGGTAAATAAATTAATGCAATTATCTGGTGGAGTAGAAGAAACAGACGAACCAGCAGAAGTAGTGGAAACTGAGATTGTAGAAGAAGTTGAAAAAGAGCATTTAACACAAGAAGAGAAAGATGTGCTTGGTGAAATTGCAAATATTTCAATTGGCTCCGCTTCAACAGTATTGTCAACGCTTTTAAATCAGCCAGTTACAATTAGTACACCAAATGTGGAAGCAATCAATGTTCGTCATTATGATGGAGTACCAGTACCATTTGTTATTTTAAATGTCGACTTTGTTGAAGGGCTAAAGAATGAGAATGTATTTGTATTTACGAAAGATGTTGCCTTAACAATGGTAGATTTAATGATGATGGGAACAGGGGAAGTTGACCCAGAAAAAGAGCTTACTGAATTAGAACTGAGCGGTATTAAAGAAATTATGAACCAAATGATGGGTCATGCTGCTACGGCGATGTCAGAAATGTTTCAAGAAAAAATGGACATGACGCCGCCAAATGTTAAATTTGTAACGTTAAAAGAAGAAATGGAATATTTGGGAGAGTCAATGGAAGTGGACGAACTCGTTCAAATTACGTTCAATCTTGAAATTGGCGATTTGCTTCAATCGAAGATGTATCAAATTTTGCCAATTTCCGAAGCGAAAGAAATGGTAAGGCGACTTCTGTATCCGATGGTGGAAGAAGAAGAGATTGCCACAGAAGAAATTGAAGAAGAAAAAATTGTAGAACCAGTTGTGCAACCTATTGAATTTAAAGAAGTAAAACAAATGGAACCAGTATATATGGACACGTCCATTCTACAAAATGTAGAAATGAACGTGAAATTTGTATTTGGAAGTACAGTGAAAACGATTCAAGATATATTAAGTTTACAAGAAAATGAAGCAGTTGTACTAGATGAGGATATTGATGAACCGATTCGTATTTATGTAAATGATGTATTAGTGGCGTATGGTGAACTTGTAAATGTAGATGGATTTTTTGGAGTAAAAGTGACGAAATCACTATAAGGCATTGAAATAGGAGTTTGAACTAGTAGATGAAAAACGTAAAGTTTTTTCTAATGAGTTGGCTATGCATACATGTGTGCTTGTTCTTCCCCTTGCAAAGTCAGGCTGAGGAACAAATTGAGTCAGATCAAAAAATAAATGAAGTGAATGTACAAGAAGAAAATAAGGAATCTCAAGAATCGTCAGAACAAGTGGAAACGAAGCAAGATGAAGAGAAACAAAAAGAAGCAGAGCAACAAGAAGTAGTAAATAAACAATTGAATGAAAGAAAGATAGAAACAGAACAAGGAATTATTACAGTAAATAAGCCGGAGCTTAAAGTTGGCGAAGAAGTGCGAATTGCTGTAGAACCAAATGGGAAAAACATTCAAAGTATGAAAGGTATATTGCAGTTACAAAAAAATGGGGAGCAATATGCGCAAGAAAGAATGTTATTTTTTGAGTATGATGAAGAAACGAAGAGCTGGGTTGCTAACTATAAAGCAGGGGATTTTGATTTGCAAGGTGATTGGAATCTTCAGCTCGTTCAAAGTTACAAAGAGAATGAGAAAGAAGAGCTCATAAAAAATGAAGTGAAAGTCCCGCTCATTCGTATTAAAAATGAAACGCCAACTATAGATAAAGAATTGCCAAAGTTACAGGAAGTTACTATTGATGAAGTAAAAGAGAACTTAGTTGAACGAAAACAGGGAGATTCTATACATATACGAGTAAAAGCGTCAGATATAGAATCGGTTGTAAACGAAGTGCGCGTTACATTAAAAGGGAAAGAAAATAAAGAGCTTTCGTTTTTATTAGACTACAACAAGCATGATATGGATTGGCAAAAAGTATTTGAAATAACAGAAGCATTGCCGGCTGGGCCATACGAATTACTTGTAGAGATAATAGATGCAGCAGGTAATAAACTTGTTGAGGAAAGTGAATATACCATTTCTGTTTTGGTGCCAAAAAATGAAGATGATAAAAAGATAGAAGAGAAAGAAGATAAATTAGATAATAAACTAGAAAATGAATTAGAAGATAAGAAAGAAAATGAGAAGCAAGAAGATTCCAAAGTCAAAAACCCGGTTCCAGAAGAAAATTTGCCAGTTGTTCAAATTCCGAAGCGAGATGAGAAAGTAAATAAGTTTATAAAAGAACCGTTGGAAGAGAAAGAGGAATTTACTTACGTTATAAAAGAGCCGTTTGAAGACAACAAGGAAGTACATAAGGCGAAGGACCAAAAAGAGAAAAATAACAAACAAGTTGCCTCTAAAAAGAAAGAACAAAAAGAAGAACCGAAAGACAAGAAAGAAGAAAAAGGTGAACAGGGAGTGCAAGCTTCTGATGTGTTTACTATCATGTCAGGTTTATTCGTACTGTTTTTAGTTTTAAAGAGTAATAAAGAATGGGGCTAATTATTTCATAGTAGTGGAGGCGCTTAAATGGAGATTAAACGTACGACAATTGAAGATAAGGCGTTACAACCATTAAAACAGCCTGCAGCTATTTCGGAGCATGAGATCCAGAAAGAACGAAAGCGTAGCAATTTAGTGTTTACTGGACATTCTAAAATTATTTCGAAAAATAATGAAATAGGTATTTTACTTGCAAGTTTAAGTGATGGAAAGATTATGAAGGAAATGCTTTCTAAAGAGATGGATACAGTGTTACAACTTTTTAAAAAGTTACACACGTTATCTGGAGAAGGAAAGCAAACAGAAAAAATATTTGAACAAGTAATTAGAAGCCTACAAGGGCTTGTTAAGCAGGCTCATATAAAAGAACTTCCTTTGTTAGATGGAACATATGATTTCGCTGAAGTACAACTATCATTTGGTAGAAAAGTACATATTCCGTTACTAGATGTGAGTGCACTTATCTCTAGAGTGGAAAGTGATTCTTCAGAAGGAAATATAAATTTGATGGTAACGGTTATTACTGCTTATATAACGAAATTGTCTAACGAAACAATTTTAATTAGTGTTACAGACCGCATTGCTAAAGATCGGGATGTAAGTGTATGGAGGGCGCTTGCGGAAATGAACATGACACAATTATCACAGGCATTGAAACAAACGATGCAAGAACATAAATGGTCTATGACGCTTCTTTTTCTCTTTATATGGATTGTTGGTATTATTTTAATTCGAGTTATGTAAAAAGGTCGTCACTCCATTGTGACGACCTCTTTTATATTTTTTCGTAGAAGAATGTATCAAATCGCTGAAGATTGTAACGTTCGGGTGTTAAAATTTGTTCCGTACTACCAACAAATAGTACACCGCCTTTTCGTAAAGAACGACTAAATTTTTCGTAAAGTTTTACTCTTGCTTCTTCTGTGAAATATATCATTACATTGCGACAAATAATCAAATCATAATTTGTATCGAATGACTGCATTAAAAGGTCATGTTGTTTAAACGAGACGTTTTGTTTAATGTTTTGATGCAATGAATATAGATCATTCTCTTTTGTGAAATGACGTTCTTTCAAATCAGTAGGTAATTCCTTTAAAGAACGTTCTGTATATTGACCGCGTTTTGCGGTTTCTAAAATATGAAAATCAAGATCTGTTGCTTGAATTTCAAAACGAAATGGAGCAAGATGCTTCGATAAAATTAAAGAGAGTGTATACGGTTCTTCACCAGCAGCGCAAGCGGCACTCCATACCTTTAATTTTCCGCTATTTTGTTCGAGTAATTTTGGTAGTGCTTTCGACTCTAAAGTTTGCCATCGTTCTTTATTTCTAAAAAACTCTGAAACGTTAATTGTAATATAGTCAATAAAATTTAAAAATAAATTTTGATCAGCGCGTAATTTGCTTAAAAAATTAGTGTAGTTTTCGAAGCCTTTTCTCGAAATGAAAGCATCGATTCTACGGCGCATTCTATCTTGTTTATATGAAGCGATGTCCATATTGAATTGTTGTTTAAAACTCGCGATAAAATGATCATAATCTTGTTCAATTATCATATTTACAATGGGCACAATAATGATATTGTGCCTCCCCCTTTACATCATACGAATTTTTTGTTCAAAGCTTTTTTTCATTTGCTTTTCATGTAATCCTGGTAAATCATAAATGACAGCATCAATACCTGCTTCTTTTGCAACATCGACAGGGATGACAGATGTATGTTTGTCCCCATTATAAAAACAGAGAACTAAATCAGTGTCTTCAATAATTTGTTTAACAAAAAACATATAATCTGATCGGTAAATGGAGTCAGAAGGATGATCAAAAGCAACATATTCGGCTCCGTGTTTTTTTAAGTAATCAACGACTTCTTGGAATTCATCTGTAATTGCTTGCAATGGTTGCAGCGTGTAAAGGCATAAATTTTGAGCGAGTCTTTCATTCTCAACGAAAAAACGAAGAACCTCATTTTCAATAGATTTATAACATAATATGTAAATTTTATGTTTGTGAGCATAGTCAGTTAAAAATTTTTTAATTTCTTCTTGATCTAATGCTGTTAATTGATTTGAACCACAAAGGAAAATATTCATAGAATTGTGCCACCTCATGCTAAATTGTAACATATCTTTTATAAAAAATAACTGCAAAATATTACTGTTCAGAGTATAATTATAAATAACTGGATTTTACGATTAAGTTTAGGAAGAAATAAAAAAATAAATAGGTGATATATATGCTACGTTCTATCTCGCATAATCCAATTTTATCGCATATACCACCTGCTACTCAAATGCCGAAAGAAGCAAATGTCAGGACAGGACTTGCATTTTCGGATAATTTGCATGCAGATCCGAAAAAAGATAAATTACTAGAACAAATGGAAGCGTTTGTCGATAATATTGGAGAAATTAAAGAGAAAATTGAAATGGAATTAACGCTTGATAATGTAATGGAATACAAAAACACAGTAAAATCATTTTTGAATTTCTACGTTGATAATGTATTGCAGTATAAAGATGTCATGTCTCGTCACCCACGTTACGGATATTCACAGAAAATGACGATTGTGAAACAGGCAGAAATGGGATTGAATGAATTAGAAGATGTGATGAATCTAATTAATACGAAAACAGGACATTTAGAAATGTTAAATCAAATTGGAGAAATCCATGGTTTAATTGTGAATTTAGTCTTGTAAAAGGAAGGAAGCTATATGTACATACAATTATATGAAAAACTCGTTATTATTCAAAAAGCGTATGAAAATATTCAAGCGCTTGGAGAGCAAATATATGAGAATTTAAAAAATAAAAATGTAAATGCAGTTCAAAAGTTGCAAGTAGAGCAATTGCAGTACATTGATGGTTTAAAAGGGTTATCAAGCTCATTTGAAGAAATGGTTGTTCAGTTCTGTAAAGAACAAGGAGTTGAATCGTTTCGTGTAAGTGCGTTATTTTCGTATTTTTCTCAACAAGAAATTGAAAAAATGGATGAATTACAAAAAAACGTAACTGAATTAGAAGAGAATGTAAAAATGATTCTTTTGAAAAATCAATATTACTTAAACGTACTATTAAAAACTACAGAAAGTATTGTGGATTCTGTTTCTGAATATAACTTAGAGCGAAACAATAATTCGCAAATCTTTATGAACGAACTATTGTAAAGGAGAAGTGAAGCTTTATGAGATTATCTGATTATAATACACCGCTATCGGGTATGTTGGCGGCTCAAATGGGGTTACAAACAACGAAACAAAACTTGTCTAATATTCATACACCAGGTTATGTTCGTCAAATGGTGAATTACGAATCTGCTGGAGGGAGTAAAGGGTATGCACCAGAACAAAGAATAGGGTATGGTGTACAAACGTTAGGTGTTGATCGTATTACAGATGAAGTGAAGACAAAGCAATATAATGATCAAATGTCACAGTTCTCTTACTATGCATATATGAATTCTACTTTGTCGCGAGTAGAGTCTATGGTAGGAACGACAGGTAAAAATTCATTATCTAGTTTAATGGATGGGTTTTTCAATGCTTTTCGTGAAGTTGCAAAAAATCCGGAGCAATCAAATTACTACGATACATTAATTGCTGAAATGGGGAAGTTCACAAGTCAAGTAAGTCGTCTTGCGAAAAACTTGGATACAGTGGAAGCACAGACGACAGAAGATATTGAAGCGCATGTTAATGAATTTAATCGACTTGCTGCTAGTTTAGCAGAAGCGAACAAGAAAATTGGACAAGCTGGTACACAAGTACCAAATCAACTATTAGATGAACGTGATCGTATTATGACAGAAATGTCTAAGTATGCAGATATAGAAGTATCGTATGAAGCTACAAATCCTAATATTGCAAGTGTTAGGATGAATGGTGTTTTAACTGTAAATGGTCAAGATACATACCCACTTCAATTACAGAAGGATAAAAAGCCAATGTCTGTACAAATATCTGGAACAGATATCCCATTAAGTGGTGGAACAATTTTATCGGCAATTGATACGAAAGCAAAGATTACAAATTATAAAGATAATCTGAATGAGTTTGTAAATTCGTTAAAAAAACAAGTGAATAATACTATGAAGAAAGAGCTTTTTGTAGGAGAAGATGCGAAGAAGCTTGAATTGAATCCTGATTTTATAAAAGATATTTCAAAAATGAAAATTTCGGCTGAAACTGCCAACAACCTTGCGGCTATTACAGATAAAGGCTATAAGGATGGACTTACATATAAGCAAGCCTTAGATCAATTTTTAGTTGGTGTAGCCTCTGATAAAAGTTCAGTAAATGCATATCAAAATATTCATAAGGATTTATTAGAAGGTATCCAGCAAGAAAAGATGAGCATCGAGGGCGTAAATATGGAAGAAGAAATGGTTAATTTAATGGCCTTCCAAAAATACTTCGTGGCGAATTCTAAAGCTATAACTACTATGAATGAAGTGTTTGATAGTTTGTTTTCGATTATTAGATAAGGAGTAGTCATGTATAGTTGGTAATTGGAAATATTTAAGGAGGAGATAGAAATGAGAGTATCTACATTTCAAAATGCAAACTGGGCAAAGAATCAGTTGATGGATTTAAATGTGCAACAGCAATACCACCGAAATCAAGTAACCTCAGGGAAGAAAAACCTTCTTATGAGTGAAGATCCACTTGCAGCAAGTAAATCATTTGCGATTCAACATTCATTGGCAAATATGGAGCAAATGCAGAAAGATATAGCGGATTCGAAAAATGTATTAACACAAACTGAAAATACTTTACAAGGTGTTTTGAAATCTTTAACAAGAGCAGACCAATTAACAGTACAAGCGTTAAATGGTACAAATAGTGAAAAAGAATTGCAGGCTATTGGTGTAGAGATTGATCAAATTTTAAAACAGGTCGTCTATTTAGCGAATACAAAAGAACAAGGTCGTTATATTTTCGGTGGTGATAGTGCAGAAAATCTGCCATTTACAGAAGATGGTACGTACCAGGGTGGAAAAAATGATGTGAACTGGAAACTAAATGACGGTTATGAATTCAAAGCGTTCCGTAACGGTGAAGCATTATTATCCCCTGTTATAAAAACGTTAAAACAGATGAGTGAAGCGATGCAAAACGGTGACCAAAAAGCATTAAAACCGTTATTAGAAGAAAATAAGCAAAACTTAGATGGCATCATTAACCGTACAACTGAAGTTGGTTCAACAATGAACACAATGGAGACGTTTAAAACAATTTTAAGTGAGCAAAATGTAGCACTTCAAGAAAACCGTAAAGAAATTGAGGATGTTGATTTAGCGGTCGCAATTTCTGATTTAGCTTATATAAACGCAACGTACGAAGCGACATTAAAAGCTGTTAGTACGATGAGTAAAACGAGTATTTTAGATTACATGTAAATGATAAGGAGTGAAAAATATGGCAGGAACAATATCTGATTATGGTGGCAGACAACAAATATGGAATTTAGGAAATAACATAATAGATACAAAGAAGTTAGTAGATTTAGAGTTACAAGCATTGGAAATGAAAAAATCACCTTATACTACACAAAAACAAACATTAACAAATGAAAAAAACGTGTATGCAAGCATGAAAAAAGAATTTGGAAATCTTGTACAAGTGTTCAAAGATTTATACGCATTTAAAGGTGATGAAAAGAAAACAACTTTATCCAAAGATGGTTTTATGAAAGCACAAGCAGACGCTGCTGCAATTCCTGGAACATACACGATTACAGTAGAACGGGTAGCTGAAAGACATCAAATAACTACAGCTCCACTTACTCCTTCAAAAACTCCTGAAGGTATGGAGCAAAAGTTTAGTTTAGATTTAAAACTTGGAGTAGATGATGTATTTCAGATAAATGGAAAAGAAGTTAAAATCTCAAAAGATATGACGTATAAAGATCTTGTCAATAAGATAAATAATGGGAATTATGGTGCATCAGTATACACATTAGGGGATCAACTATTTTTCACATCGACTACTGCAGGAGAAGCTGGAGAGCTGAAATTAACGGATGGCGCCAATGGTTTTTTACAAAATATAGGGTTAGTTACTTCTGCGAAAAATCCGGATGGAACGAATGTTGTTGCACATCAAGTGACAGGAGCAATAAATGCTGAGTATACAATAAACGGAATAAAAGGAACTAGTAAAACAAATAAGATTGATACAATTCCAGGATTAACCATTAATTTAGAAAAAGAAACTACAGAGCCAATAAAATTAACTATTGAAGATTCTGATATAAAAAATTCAATAGATTTAATAAAAAAAATGAAAGACGAGTATAATAAGGCTGTTAAAAGTTTGGATTTATTTGCTGGAGAAAATGGAGTAATGCAAGGGAGTAATGTGTCATTTGCTATCAATAATGCAATGACAGGTATTTTTAAATTTTCCCAAGATGATAAGTATTTATTTTCTTTTGGAATTCAAATTGATAAAAAAGGCAATATGACTCTTGATGAAGAAAAATTAAAAACAGCTTTTAAAGAGAATCCGGAATCTACGAAACAATTTTTCTTTGGTTTAAATGGTTTAGGTCATGATACAGAGAAAAAGTTAGATGGGATATTTGGAGATGAAGGAATTATTGGGAAACGTTCTAAAAGTATTGAAAAGCAAGTAACTGATTTAGAGAGAAAAATTCAAGATATTGATACAGTTAATAAGGAAAAACAAAAAACAATTATTGATAAATATGCAAAATTAGAAAGTCAGTTAGCATTGCTTGATAGTCAGTTGAAGACAATTCAAGCAATGACAAAAACAAAAAGTGATGACTAATGAAAGCTGAGGAAGTGATTGTATGCAAGCATGGCAACGTTATATGCAAAATGATATTATGACGAGTAATCCAATTAAAAATACAATATTTATTTATGAAAGATGCATCATTGAGTTTCGTAAATTGGAAGAACTTTTAAATACATTCAAACTTCAAGATGGTGATGAACTTCTTGAAAAGTTAGAACGTATATTTGAAGAGTTGAAGCTCCAGTTAAATCCTGATATTACGAAAGATTTATACGATAGTTTATTTGGTTTATATGATTGGATTAGCATTCAAATTCAAACGATGAAAGTCACGCGTGAAGTAAAAGACATTGATGCCATTGTGCAAGTGTTACAAGATTTAATAGATGGATACCGTGGAGCGCTTGAAAATGAACAATGATATTTATCGAACGTTTGTCAGTTGTTTTAATGAAATCGGTGAATTACAAGTGTCAGATGAAGAGTTTGCTGAGAAGAGTGAGATGTTAAATCGCTGGATGATGACACTAGATGAAGAAAGACGTGCACAAGTTGCAGCAGAAGTAAGCCCATTCATTATTAAGGCAGCACAGCACATTCGAGATAAGCAAAAGATTTTGGAAGAAATGATAATGGCAAATGATGGGCGAATGAAGGCTAATTCATTTTACGGTAAATATTAATAATAACGTCTGGAAACAGATTCCCCTTTTAAAAGGGGGTCTATTCCTTCGTTTACATAAAGAACTCCGCTGATTGAGGTTTCATTTTATGACTGTGATGAAAAAATAATAGTAATCTAAATAATAGAAAAATGGACTTTAGTTTATAGTTTATATATTGAAATGTTCTATAGATTACTATGTGTATACAGTTTTTTGCATTCTTTTTTTATATTTTTGTATTTTTCTAAAGACAACAATGAAAAAATGGAATAAAATATGTAAGGGTACATAATAGTAAATATTTTAATAAACGCATATAAGAAAATAAATAATGAAGTGAAACTTCTATCAGTGGATCATTACGTTAGAAAAGGAAGGGTGTGGAATATGCCAGATTTAGTGAGTGATGTAAGCCATTATATGAATTATTTAGTAACGAAACGAAATACTGTTTCCAGTAATATTGCAAATGCGAATACACCTGGCTATAAAGCACAAGATGTAACATTTGCTGAGCAGATGAATAAAAGTAGTGCATTATATAAAAACAATGCGGCTGATTTAAAGAGCAATCCAGATTTATATCAAACGAATGAAATGCACTTGCCGACAGTAAATACGAAAAATACATATGCAAAGATTCAAACAAAATCAATGCAAACGAATAAAGACGGAAATAGTGTGGATGTAACGACAGAAATGCTAGATTTAATGAAAGCAAATCAGTTATACGGTATTTCAATTAACGCGATTAATACACAATATGCAATTAACCAAGCGGCACGCGGACGTTAAAAGTAGAAGGAGAGACAACGAATGTTTCAGGCAATTAATGCAAGTGGCTCAGGGCTAACAACAGCGAGAAAGTGGATGGAAGTTACTTCTAACAATATTGTAAATGCAAATACGACGGCGGCTCCGGGGGCAGATTTATATGAGCGTCGTAGTGTGGTGCTAGAATCAAACAATAGTTTTGCAAGTATGCTAGATGGGGCTCCTACTAATGGAGTAAAAATAAAAAGTATTGAAGCAGACAAAACGGAAAATTTAGTGTATGATCCGACGCATCCGCACGCAAATGAAGAAGGATATGTACGTTATCCCAATATTGATGTAACTGCTGAAATGACGAATGTAATGGTTGCTCAAAAAATGTATGAAGCGAATACGAGTGTATTAAATGCGAATAAAAAAATGCTTGATAAAGATTTAGAAATCGGCCGAGGATAAGGGGGAAGATAGTAATATGAAAATTCAACCAATGTTACATACACAACCATTTGGAGCAATTCAGTCAATTGGTGCACCGAAAACTTCTCAAACATCTGTAGTTGAGGGGAAAAAGTTTATTGATTTATTGGAAGATATGAATCAAACACAAAACAATGCACAAACAGCAGTATATGATTTACTAACTAAAGGGGTAGGAGAAACACATGACGTTTTAATTCAGCAAAAGAAAGCTGAGTCTCAAATGAAAACGGCTGCTCTCGTACGTGATAATCTTATTGAAAATTATAAGTCACTAATTAATATGCAAATTTAGGAAAGTGGACGGGTGTGTTTAAATGGAAAAGATGAAAAATGTTATCCAATCGTTAAAAACGTGGCATAAGTTAGTAATCGGTGCTGCGCTTTTAGCGATTGTAACAGGAGCACTTTTATATTTCACCTTGCCAGATAAATATGTTGTTGTATATCAAAATTTAAATGATGCAGATAAACAAGAGATTACAGCAGAATTATCGAAGTTAGGTGTCGATTACCAATTAGCGGCCGATGGTTCAATTCGTGTGCAAAAGAATGATGCTCCATGGGTTCGAAAAGAAATGAATGGGATGGGCTTACCGTTTAATTCGAAAAGCGGTGAAGAAATTTTATTAGAAAGCTCTCTCGGTTCAAGTGAACAAGATAAAAAAATGAAGCAAATTGTCGGTACGAAGAAGCAATTGGAACAAGATATTGTAAGAAACTTTGCGACAGTTGAAACGGCAAATGTTCAAATTACATTGCCTGAAAAAGAGACAATTTTTGATGAAGAAAAAGCGAAAGGAACAGCGGCGATTACGGTTGGAGTGAAACGTGGACAATTGTTAACAGCTGATCAAGTTGCAGGTATACAGCAAATGATTAGTGCAGCGGTTCCTGGTGTGAAAGCAGAAGAAGTAAGTGTTATTGATAGTAAAAAAGGTGTTATCTCAAAAGGAGCAGATGAAGCACATTCTAGTAGTTCCTCTTCTTATGAGAAAGAAGTAGAGATGCAGCACCAACTTGAAGGTAAATTAAAGCAAGATATTGATGCAACGTTAATGACGATGTTTAAACCGAATGAATATAAAGTGAATACGAAAGTATCTGTAAACTACGATGAAGTTACACGTCAGTCAGAGAAGTATGGTGATAAAGGTGTACTTCGTAGTAAACAAGAGCAAGAGGAAAGCTCTACTGCGCAAGAAGGGGCAGATACAAAGCAAGGTGCTGGTATTACAGCGAACGGTGAAGTGCCAAACTACGGTACGAACAATAATCAAAATGGTAAAGTTGTCTACGATAATAAAAATGGCAACAAAATCGAAAACTATGAAATAGATAAAACAGTTGAAACAATTAAGAAACACCCAGAATTAACGAAAACAAATGTTGTTGTATGGGTAGATAATGATACGTTAGTAAAACGAAGAATTGATATGACTACTTTCAAAGAAGCAATTGGAACAGCGGCAGGACTTCAAGCTGATCCGAACGGTAACTTTATAAATGGTCAAGTTAACGTTGTAACTGTTCAGTTCGATCAGCCGAAAGCTGAAAAAGAGAAAGAGCCAGAAAAAAGTGGTATGAACTGGTGGTTATTCGGTGGAATTACAGCTGGCTTATTAGCAATCGGTGGTCTAGTATGGTTCTTATTAGCAAGACGTAAGAGAAAGAAAGAAGAAGAGGAATATGAAGAATACTTAGCAGAAGATGAAATTGCTGCAAGTAATGAAAGTATCTTGGAAATTCCTGAAGAAAAAATAGTGCCAGAGCCAAAACCTGAACCAGAAGAACCAACGTTAGATGAACAAGTGCAGGATGCTACGAAAGAACATGTAGAAGGTACTGCAAAAGTAATTAAAAAATGGTTAAACGGACAGTAAGGGAGGAACAACGATGTTAGATGAAATCTCCTCCAAAGAAAAAGCTGCCATCCTCATTCGTACATTAGACGAAGGGGTGGCAGCAAAAGTCATTGAATATATGACAGCTGAGGAAAAAGAAGTATTACTTCGTGAAATTGCGAAGTTTCGTGTATATAAACCAGAAACGTTAGAGAATGTACTAGGAGAGTTCTTATATGAACTAAATGTAAAAGAATTGAACTTAGTCACTCCAGATAAAGAGTATATTCGTCGTATATTTAAAAACATGCCAGAAGACGAACTGGAAAAATTATTGGAAGACCTTTGGTATAACAAAGATAATCCATTTGAATTCTTAAATTCACTTACAGATTTAGAACCACTTCTTACAGTGCTTAATGATGAGTCACCACAAACAATTGCAATTATCGCTTCTTATATTAAACCGCAACTTGCGTCTCAATTAATTGAGAGATTGCCAGATCATAAGCGAGTAGAAACGGTAATGGGTATTGCGAAACTAGAACAAGTTGATGGTGAATTAATTAATCAAATTGGTGAGTTGTTAAAAACGAAATTAAATAATATGGCATTTAGTGCAATTAATAAAACTGATGGCTTGAAAACAATCGTAAACATTTTAAATAATGTTTCACGAGGTGTTGAAAAAACAGTCTTTCAAAAACTGGATGAAGTCGATTATGAGTTATCTGAGAAAATTAAAGAAAATATGTTTGTCTTTGAAGACTTACTTGGTCTTGAAGATCTTGCGCTTCGCCGTGTATTAGAAGAAATTACAGATAACGGTGTTCTTGCGAAAGCACTTAAAATTGCAAAAGAAGAAATTAAAGAGAAATTATTTACATGTATGTCTTCAAACCGTAAAGAGATGATTCTAGAAGAATTAGATGGCTTAGGACCGCTTAAGATGACGGATGCTGAAAAAGCGCAGCAAACGATCACGGGTACAGTGAAAAAGCTAGAGAAAGAAGGAAGAATTATCGTTCAAAGAGGTGAAGAGGATGTCCTTATTTAAAAACAGAATTCCGAAGAATTCTGTTTCTTTTTCTGAAGAAACGTATGAATTACAATTTCCAAAACCAGCTTCAGTCCAAATAGAAGAGGAAGAATTACAAGCAGATCATGCAGAGCTTCGCGCCCAGCAAGAATCATTACATATGGAAATGAATCAGCTAAGGCAAGAGCAGCAAATGCTAGAACGAGAGCGTCAGCAGTTATTACAAGATAAAGAACAATTTCAAATGCATATTCATGAACAAATGGAACAGATGGAAGCAGCGCGTGTGCAGTTTCAAAAAGAACAACAAGAAATAGCATATGAATGGACAGAGTTATTATGGGATCAATCATTTCATTTAGCAGAAAAAATCGTGAATCAAGCGGTAGATTCACGATTGCTTGATGTGCTACCTATTTTAACTGGCATCGTGCAAACATTGCCAACTTCGTTTGAAAAATTAATCATTACAGTACATCCAGAAACGTTTGAACGTATTCAAGAAGAGAAGGAGAATACGAAAGAATATTGGTTACTACAATTAGTAGAATGGAAATATGATTTCTCCCTGCAGTTTGGTGAATTTGTTCTGGAAGAAGAGAAAGAGTTCTTTGAATTTAAATTTGCACCTATATTTGCGAAACTTCGTCAGAAATGGGAAGAAGAGAAGTTATTTGAGGAGCAAAATGTATGAGCCGCCTGTTAATGAATGAGAACGAAAAATGGAATAAGTTCATTGAAACACCGCTGTATACGAAAGTAGGCAAAGTTCATAGTGTACAAGAACAGTTTTTCGTAGCAAAAGGGCCGAAAGCGAAGATCGGAGATGTTTGCTTCGTTGGAGAACATAACGTCTTATGTGAAGTGATTGCCATTGAAAAAGAAAATAATATGCTACTTCCATTTGAACAGACAGAAAAAGTATGTTATGGAGATTCAGTGACACTAGTTTCAGAAGATGTTGTTGTACCACGTGGTAATCACTTGCTCGGAAAAGTGTTAAGTGCAAATGGTGAAGTGTTAAATGAGGAAGCTGAAAACATTCCATTACAGAAAATAAAACTAGATGCACCGCCTATACATGCATTTGAACGTGAAGAGATTACTGATGTATTTGAAACAGGAATAAAATCAATTGATTCTATGCTAACAATTGGTATCGGTCAAAAGATTGGTATTTTTGCTGGGTCAGGTGTTGGTAAATCAACTTTACTTGGAATGATAGCAAAAAATGCAAAAGCTGATATAAACGTTATTAGTTTAGTAGGAGAACGTGGCCGGGAAGTAAAAGACTTTATTCGAAAAGAGTTAGGCGAGGAAGGGATGCGAAAAAGCGTCGTTGTTGTAGCGACGTCAGATGAAAGTCACCTTATGCAACTTCGTGCAGCGAAACTTGCAACGTCTATTGCTGAATACTTCCGTGATCAAGGCAATAACGTATTACTTATGATGGACTCTGTTACTCGTTTTGCCGATGCACGAAGAAGTGTTGATATTGCTGTTAAAGAGTTACCGATTGGTGGTAAAACACTGTTAATGGAAAGTTATATGAAGAAGTTGTTAGAGCGTTCCGGAAAAACACAAAAGGGATCTATAACAGGTATTTATACGGTGCTTGTTGATGGGGACGATTTAAATGGTCCTGTACCAGATTTAGCACGTGGTATTTTAGATGGACATATCGTATTAAAGCGTGAGCTTGCAACGCTTAGTCATTATCCTGCAATTTCAGTATTAGATTCAGTAAGTAGGATTATGGAAGAAATTGTTTCGCCACATCATTGTCAACTTGCAAATGAAATGAGAAAGATTTTATCAATTTATAAAGAAAATGAATTGTATTTTAAGCTAGGAACGATTCAAGAAAATGAAGAAAATGCTTATATTTTTGAATGTAAAAATAAAGTAGAAGGCATAAATACATTTTTAAAGCAAGGTCGATCGGATAGTTTCCAATTTGATGATATCGTTGAAGCGATACAGCATATAGTATAAGGCCTCTGCATAAGAGGTCTTATTTTTTTGTTTTTTAATATTTCACAGATTTTTTTGGAAAAAAACTATATAATAGAAAAAGAGAACGTTATAATAGAAAGGGGTTATGAAAACAGGTGGATAAACAGCAGTACGACACAATAAAATTGCAAATAAATCAAGAAAAAGAACATATTTTAAAAGAAGTGTATGAATTAACAGCTGAAAAAAGAAAAATAGAACAAAAAAAAGAATATGATTTATATGTTGTGAAATCGCGTAGTAAAGTCGTACAAACTGGGCAACGTATTATGGCTGGTATGCTTTCTTCACATACGTTTTCACCTGAAAGAATAGAAGAATGGAATCGGAAAATTAAAAAAACGGAAGGTTTTATTCAAAAAAATGAAAGTCTTTTAGAGCAAGTAAAAGAAAAAGAACGTGTCATTGATGAGATGTATCAAGAAGATTGCAAAAAGCTTGCGAAAGCACAAGAAAAGCTGGAAGAAAAAATGCTTCTGGATTTGAAAATGTGTATGAATGGATGAGGTGAATGTAGTGATACAGTCTGTATTACCGGTGCAACAAAGTTTACCTCCGCAAAAAGAAAAAGGGCTAGAAGTACAATCAAAAAATGAAGATTCTTCATTCGATCGTACGATGAGAATGGAAAATAAAAAACAGCCGCAAACGGAGAAAACGAAACGAGAAGAAGCACCAAAAGAAGAGAGAAAAGATTATATTCTTTCTAAAAAATCGGTAACGGAAGAAGAACCTATTGTAAAGAAAGAAGAAAAAAAAGAGACAGAACAGTTGTTATTAGCTGTATCTGAGCAAATGGTTGCAATTGAGCAATTACATGTGCAGCCGGAATTGTTATATCAATACATACAAAAAATACAAGAGCTATATAAAGAATATGGCAATATTAAACTTAATGAATTACCTGTAGCTGAATTACAACAATTACAAGAACTTCTTTCAAATATGAATATCAAAAATGCTATATGTTTAGAAGATACAATGCAAATGGTATTAGACAAAATGAAGATGCCAGAGCAAACGATGCAAGCATTGAAGGTTGTAGAAACAGAAACTTGTAATATTGCAAAGGAACAAGAAGAGTCTAAAGAGGTAGATCTTCCGAAACTTGAGAGCGATGATGCAAAGGTAGAGTTGCCAGAAGTTGATGCATTAAACGATTCGAGCTCTGCAGGTGCAGAATTATTAAATAAAACGACGAGTACCGAACAAATAGGGAAATCAAATAGTGGTGCTGAGAAAGTTTCATTACCTGACTTAGGAAAGAAAATGGAAGTGCAAGTAGAAGCGCTGCAAAAATTTGTAGTGAAACAAGAACGTGTTTTATTCCAGTTAAATCCAGAAAAACTTGGTACATTAACAGTGTTTATGAAAAAACACGGAGATCAAATTGACGTTCACGTAGAAATGGAAAAACACGATGCGAAAAAACGTGTTGAAATCATTTTTGATGAATTGAGATTAAAGTTAAAAGAAAAAGAAATCAATATTCAAATTAGCTATTCAGATAAAGATGAAAATCGTAAAGAACAGCGAGAACAAGAGCAAAGGCAAAAACAGAAATTAGCAAATACAAATCATGAAAAACAACAATCAACAGAATTTGCGGGATTATTGGAGGAATAACGCGTGCCAACAGTTGGATTAAATACAACGAGTACAAATCATATTCCGTTACAAGCAGGAGCGCAAACAAAAAACGCATCTGTAAATGGTGTGCAATCGCCAGTTCAACAAACAAACGGAGTATCAGCAAGTAATCAAAAAACACCCGGTATTATGGATAAAGATGATTTCCTGAAACTTTTTTTAGCGAGCTTTCAACATCAAGACCCGTTTAATGCGATGGATATGAACCAAATGATGAATCAAACGGCTCAACTATCGCTTATGGAGCAAGTACAAAATATGACGAAAGCAGTAGATAAACTACAATCAACGATGTATACGACAGCTCTTGATGGTGGGATGAAATTTTTAGGAAAGTATGTTAGAGGTATAAACAATAAGGGGGAGCAAGTGACTGGTCAAGTGGAAACAGTTCGACTTGCCGAAAATAACGATGTACAACTTATTGTTGATAATCAAGTTGTCTCACTTCGTTTTGTAGAAAGGGTTTCAGATAAACCGATAGCAGAAACAAATCCAGAAGATGAGAAGAAAGATGATATAGAGAAAAATGAAGAGGTTAAGCAAAATTAATAAAAGGAGTGTATATAGGTTATGATTAAAGCGTTATATACGAGTATTACAGGGATGAATGCGGCACAAAATGCATTAAGTGTTACTTCAAATAATATTGCAAATGCACAAACAGTTGGATATAAAAAGCAAAAAGCTATTTTTGATGATCTGCTATATAATAATACGGTTGGTTCACGTGGGGATGGTGCTTATGCTGGTACGAATCCAAAGAGTATCGGTAACGGTGTAAAGTTTAGTGGGACATCTACAGATTTTAGTGATGGTTCTATTACTTTAACTAGTGATAAGATGGAGACAGCAATAGAGGGAAATGGTTTATTTTTAGTTGGCGATCGTAATAGCGGAAATGTAGAGTATACGAGAAAAGGGTCTTTCGGTGTATCGAAAGATAACTATGTTACAAATACAAGTGGTCAGTATGTGCTAGGGTATGGTGTGAAAACAGGAACTCAAGAAATAGATTTTTCTTCACGACCAAGTCCAATTCATATTCCAATGGGATCAGCTGTTGGTGGGATTCAAACAGATAAAGCAACAATAGGTGGAAACCTTCCTAGAAATCAAAATGCATTATCTCACGAATTCACAGTTTTTGATGAGGAAGGGAACTCGTTAACGTTACGTGTAAATATTAAACAAAAGACTACAAAAGAGACTGTAGATGGTAAAGAAGTTGAAAAGCCTGTGCCAGGTGAATATACGTATACGGTTTCTGTAAGAAATGATTCTAAAAACGAAAAAGAGTTTAAGCCGGTTGAAGGCATGACGGGCGAAAAAAATCTTAAATTTGATACATTAGGAAATCTAAAGGAGACAGATGAAGCTGTACAAAAAAATCCAGTAACTGGTGAAATTACTAAAGGTGGAACGGTTAAAATTCCTTTTGGTAAGGGACTGACACTGGACTTAAGTGGTTTAACAAATTATCCAACAGGGAAAACTATTTCTACAACAGAAGTAACGGGGCGTCCAGCTGCAATTGCAAATGACTATTCAATTTCTGACGGTGGTTTCGTTATGATGAGATATTCGGATGGTAGTATGAAGGTTGTAGGACAACTAGCTGTAGCTACATTCCCTAATTCAGGTGGATTAATGAAAACTGGGAATGGCAATTACATTGCCACACCATCAGCAGGGATTCCAGGGATAGGTGTTGCTGGTGAGAATGGTGCAGGTAATGTAAGAGGTTCAGCAAAAGAAAGTTCAAACGTAGATTTATCTGTAGAATTCGTTGACTTAATGTTATATCAACGTGGATTCCAAGGAAATGCGAAAGTAATTAAAGTGTCAGATGAAGTATTAAATGAAGTTGTAAACTTAATTCGATAATGTATTATAAAGAAAGATCGTAATGTAGTAGAAAGGGTTTTTATTCGTATGACAAGACAAGAACGAATTTTACAATTGCCATTTTTCGAGAATAAACGTGAACTTGCTGAGCAAGTGCTAAAAATGGAACGAGAAGAGCATGTATATTTACCAGATCAATTTGAAATTAAGCAAGTGCCCCCGTATTCATTTGCTGAAAAGGAAGCGATTATTGGTCGTATTCATGAGTTTTATTTCGTCAGTATTGGCAGTGATGGCGCATGGAAGTATCAACTGTTTAAGGACGAGATGAAGTGCCGTGAGTTTTTTGTTACATTATCAGGCATTACGGATCAGCAAATTGCGTTTTGGTTCAACAATATCGAGTTGCTTAAAGGCGCTTAAAAGTGTTTTTAGTCTTAGGTGGCTCGGAGCTGTAAGAAGAGAACTATAGAAATGTACTGGAATGGTTGAACAATAATCTCTTTATAGCAAGTCAGTACTTTTTATAGTCTGTGAGTTGTGACAATAGGGCAATGAAATGAGAGTATGCTAGTTTCATTTCATATGTTTGTGACGATAGATTTTTATAAAAGGAGAGGTGAAGAGGATGGCGCAAAATAAGTATCGCGTTACATTCATTTCGCCGAGTGAGGTTGAGCAGCGGACTGTAATGGCGGCGAATAGTTTGCCAGATTTAATTCGTAAAGTAGAAAGTATTATTGCAGATCCAAACGGTTATTTTGTAAACGATAAAAAAAATAATTGCTATTTTAAAGTGATTAAAGAAAATGTTACGTTTATTCAATATGAGTTACTATTTTCGGATAAGGAAATTCATATTGAAAAATTAAAACATATAGCACCAGTGGTATTAAAACGATTATTTAAAAAAATAAATGACCCGGAACTATATGCACTCGCGCTACTTGATGTTGATATAGCAACGAAAGAATATGTGCTAGCAGAAATGAATTCTGAACTGAGAATAAGAGTAGAGACAGAGCTTTCGAAAAAATGGGAAGCAATGCCGACGGAAATTGTAGGTGCACAAGAAGTTTTATTAGAGGCACTTGCTTCGTTTATACAAGATTAATTGTTTTTTAATAAAATGAATCGTTCGACTATCTATATTTTTTATATAGGTAGTTGACTTTTTCTCTTTTATAAAGCTTAATAATTAGATATACGGAATTAATGGAAGGGGAGCGACACCTTTATGTCACAAGCACAAAGTATTTTATTAGAAAGCGGAACAAATGAATTAGAGATTGTTACGTACACTGTTGGTGAAAACCTATTTAGTATTAATGTAATGAAAGTACGTGAAATCATTAATCCATTCCCTGTTACAACTGTGCCAGAATCTCATCATGTAGTTGAAGGTGTTGTTCAAGTACGTGGTGAAATTTTACCTGTTATTAACTTAGCGATGGCTCTTAATTTAAAGTCAACAAAGCCACTTGATCAAACGAAATTTATCATCTCAGAATTAAACCAAATGAAAGTTATTTTCCGCGTTGATGAAGTGCATCGTATTCAACGTATTTCGTGGGAACAAATTGATGAACCAGCTTCATTATCTATGGGACTAGAAGAAACGACATCTGGTATTGTAAAACTAGATGGAAAAATCATCTTACTATTAGATTATGAAAAAATTGTATGTGAAATTAGCGGCACTGGTTATGACAATAAATCAATTGCAGGATTAGAACAAAAAACAGATCGAGCTGAAAAAGTAATTTACATTGCAGAAGATTCAGCGATGCTTCGCCAAATATTAGAAGAAACATTATCATCAGCTGGATATACGAAAATGAACTTCTTCAGCAATGGTGCAGAAGCGTTAGCACAAATTGAAAAATTAGCGAAAGAGCAAGGCGAAAAAATGTTTGAACATATTCACTTGCTAATTACGGATATTGAAATGCCAAAAATGGATGGACATCATTTAACGAAAGTGGTTAAGGATAGTGAAGTAATGAATCGTTTACCAGTCATTATTTTCTCTTCATTAATTACAAATGAATTATTCCATAAAGGTGAAGCTGTAGGAGCAAATGCTCAAGTAAGTAAGCCAGATATTCAAGAGCTAATTGGTTTAGTTGATAAGTTAGTGCTTTAAAAGCTTCTATTTAGCCGGAATAGAAGCTCTAGCCAAGTGTTGAGCGGTCAGTGCTTAATAGAGCCCTATGCGATGTTGAGATATAGGTAACTAGAAGAGCTGGTGTATAACATTTTTCTATTTAGTAGGAATAGAGGAACTACTTATGTAAGGAAGTTTTCAGTGCTTAATAGAGTCTCATGCGATGTGAGTTCAGAGGTATGAAGTAGTTTTAGGTAAGAAGAAGTGAGACTTCGATTGAGGATTTGAAGACTGGGTTTATAACTCTATTCTGTTAGAGAGAGGAAGGAATTAGCCAATGCTACATATGGCTAATTCCTTTTTAGTATTCTATACTTTAAGCTGGTAGAAAAATGAAAGGTTTCTTGGGTGTTTGTCGCTGTATGTGTGAATAATCTTTATTTAGAGATTTTTGATTTAAAAATATAGGCAAACGTATTTTCGATTGTTATTTTAGTAATATTTCGTGGTAACGCAAATTTTTTCGGTGAAAAAACATTTAAAATACCATATAATATAATTAAATGTAATTAATATGCAATTTTACATATTAATCAAAAAATATTTTCCAAATTTTTATACTTTCTATACATTTTTGTATGTTTATTATTTGACAGATAATTTTGAACTGTTATAATATGGATGTGTAAAAATTGCTATTTTCTTAAAAGACATGGGAGTCAGATGAGAATTGTGAAAGGATGAGGGGGAGTGGCACAGATTATGTATCACCACACAGCAATTAATGTATTAGGTCTTTTACAAAACATGTCAAATAATAAAATGAACGATATGCAACTAGAGGTGGAATTTAAAAAAATAGAAAAAGAATTCCAAGTAAAGTATGAAGAATTAGTTGATTTACATAATAGAATGGTATTATTCCAAATAGATATAGAAAAAAATGGCGGGATGCGAGCATATGAAAAATCAACAATTACATGGCTGAAGTCTGAACTAGAGCTACTGTATGAAGTGTATCAATTTTGTCAGCGTCACGGTTTAAACATTTTAAATATTTCAAAATACGTAAGTAAAAATGAACTAAATCTTTTTCCTAAAACGGAAAGTCAATTGCAAAATACGTATTATAAATTGAAAAAACGTGAAATACCGTTTGAAAATATTGAAAAACAAAAACCGGGACGAAAGCGAAAATATATACCAGTAAAAGAGACAATCGTTGCAAGAAAACAAGAAAACGAGTACGAATTAAAAGAAGAAATCCAGCATAAAGAGGATGAAAAAAATCTTGTAACAGTTATATCTGGTATCGTTGATAACTTTGAAACAATTAATCAGTGTAGTGAAAGGAAAGAAGACGAACTACATCAGTTTATGGAAGGTATTTATAAGCTTTCTAGCATGGCGGCAGGGCGTTCTAGAGAAGCAAAGAATACACGTAGCTTAGAAGATGAATTGCAGTCGTTACAACTAGAAAATGAAAGGCTAAAACGAGAGAAAGAAGATCTTGTACAAGATATTAAAGGTATGACGCAGCTTTTAATTCATTTCATTACAAGTTCTGATATTGATCAAATACGTAAATTACCAACTTTCGTACAAGATTGTAAAATGGAATTACATAAACTAGGGCTATATAATGCACAGGACGGTAAAATGAAAATTATGGTTGATCGTAGCGGACAAGTTATGACCGTAACACAGTAATAAAATTTGGGTACAAAATAAAAGGGAGATACATAGTTTATATGTATCTCCCTTTTATTTTGTATGGAATCGTTCCAAAGAAGGAAGATGAATTTTTACGAGTGTAGTAGTTTAGAAACCATTTGCGGAATTTGATTTGCTTGTGAAACCATACTAAGCGCAACTTCAGTCAACAATCTGAACTTTAAAAAATCACTTATCTCCTGCGCCATATCCGCATCTTCAACTTGAGATACAGCATCTGTTAACGCCATACTTTGGCTATTTAAATTTTCAATATTGAACTGTAAACGATTTATCATAGAGCCAAGGTCGGCACGGTGAAGTGATACATTTTGTAAAGCCTCTTCAATTTTAAGAATCGCCGCGCTTGCTTCTTGTTCTGTTGAAATCTTGATGTCATGTTGTGTAGGGGAAGGGGGAATATGTTTCGTCATATGTACCGTATGACTGATATCGTCTAATGTAATAGGGCGGTTTTGACCGTCAAATACGGATAAATCATTAAATTCAGTTGTCTCGCTAATATAGCCAATTTGTTCTGTTAAAGATTGAAACTCTGTATTCAGTGAATCACGGTTTTTATTTGAATTCGTACCGTTCGTAGATTGAACGGCTAAATCACGCATACGCTGTAAAATATTCGTCACAGTTTGAAGGGCAGCTTCTGCCGTGCGAAGCATTGATATCGCATCCTCATTATTACGAATCGCCACGCGCATACCACTTGCTCTCGCATGCATTCGAGTCACAATTGCAATATTAGCGGGATTATCAGAAGCATGGTTTAACTTCTTACCAGTCGCCAAATGCTCCATTGACACATTCATACGTTTCTCATTCTCATACAACGACTGCCTAGCATTCATACTTAAAATATTCGTACCAATACGCATAATAGACACTCCTTATAGATTGATATAGTCAGTGTTCTAAAGTTAATAAACGGTTATGAAAAGATAAAAAGGCTTATGCTTATTTGCTATTTGTGTTTTAACATAAGAGGGGATCAAGATAAGCACTAACCGCTTCTATGCACCGCAGATGCTCTCTTCCATCAAAAAAAGAAGTTTTTATAAAAAATAAACCTCTCCGCAAGCAGAGAGGTTTATTCAGGAAACTAACTCAAATGGCTTATTGTAATAATTTGGAAACCATTTGTGGAGTTTGGTTTGCTTGAGAAAGCATGCTGATACCAGCTTCATTCAAGATTTTGAACTTAGTCATTTCAGACATTTCTTTCGCCATGTCAGCGTCTTCGATTTGAGAAGCAGCTGAAGCCATGTTAGTAGCTTGGCTTGTTACGTTGTTTAAGTTATGGTCTAAACGGTTTAATTGAGAACCGAAAGTTGCTCTTTCATCAGCAATTTTTTGAATTGCAGTGTCCAGTTTTGTTATTTCAGTTTCAGCAGTGGCTCTATCTGCTAAAGTAGTTAAAGTATCAGTTGTAATTGTTTTTGCATTCAGAGAATCAATTGTCATTGTATCGCCAGAAGCATCAGAAAGTTGAACTTTGATATCAGCCGCACCACCCTTATCAGTACTTAAGAATTTAATACCATTGAAAGATGTTTTGTCAGCGATATGATCAATTTCACTTTTTAATGCTTCGTATTCTTTGTTTAAAGAAGCAGTATCTTCAGTGTTATTCGTACCGTTAGAAGCCTGTGTAGCAAGGTCACGCATACGAAGTAAGATGTTAGAAATAGATCCCAAAGCAGCGTCACCAGTACGTAAAGCAGACATAGCGTCTTGCGTGTTACGTGCTCCGACGTTTAATCCGCCTTCTTTTGCACGCATACGAGTAGCGATAGCTAAACCAGCCGCATCGTCAGCTGCACTGTTAATAGATTTACCGCTAGATAAACGATTCATCGCAGTATTCATTTTGTCCTGGTTTTGTCGCATGTACTCTTGCGTACGCATACTATTAATATTTGTATTAATTCTCATGTTAAGAACCTCCATTGTTATCTTTAGTTTTTTAGTTATATATAAATCTCTTTGTAGACAAAGAGATTTATATAATCAAATGGCTTATTGTAATAATTTAGAAACCATTTGTGGTGTTTGGTTAGCTTGAGAAAGCATGCTGATACCAGCTTCGTTTAAAATTTTGAACTTAGTCATTTCAGACATCTCTTTTGCCATATCAGCATCTTCGATTTGAGAAGCAGCTGCTGCCATGTTAGTAGCTTGGCTCGTTACGTTGTTTAAGTTATGGTCTAAACGGTTTAATTGAGAACCGAAAGTTGCTCTTTCATCAGCAATTTTTTGAATTGCAGTGTCCAGTTTTGTTATTTCAGTTTCAGCAGTGGCTCTATCTTTTAAATTAGTTAAAGTGCCAGTTGTCAATGATTTTGTATCAATGGCTTTGAGTGTCATTGTATCACCAGAAGCATCAGAAAGTTGAATCTCGATATCTTTTCCGGGAGGAGTGGCAGTTGTATCTAAGAAAGAATTACCGTTAAAATTCGTTTTTCCAGCAATGTGATCAATTTCATCTTTTAAGGCAACATACTCTTTGTCTAAAGAGGCAGTATCTTCAGCGTTATTCGTACCGTTTGCAGCTTGTGTAGCAAGGTCACGCATACGAAGTAAGATGTTAGAAATAGATCCCAAAGCAGCGTCACCAGTACGTAAAGCAGACATAGCGTCTTGCGTGTTACGTGCTCCGACGTTTAATCCGCCTTCTTTTGCACGCATACGAGTAGCGATAGCTAAACCAGCCGCATCGTCAGCTGCACTGTTAATAGATTTACCGCTAGATAAACGATTCATCGCAGTATTCATTTTGTCTTGGTTTTGTCGCATGTACTCTTGCGTACGCATACTATTAATATTTGTATTAATTCTCATGTTAAGAACCTCCATTGTTATCTTTAGTTTTTTAGTTATATATAAATCTCTTTGTAGACAAAGAGATTTATATAATCAAATGGCTTATTGTAATAATTTAGAAACCATTTGTGGTGTTTGGTTAGCTTGAGAAAGCATGCTGATACCAGCTTCGTTCAAGATTTTGAACTTAGTCATTTCAGACATCTCTTTTGCCATATCAGCATCTTCGATTTGAGAAGCAGCTGCTGCCATGTTAGTAGCTTGGCTCGTTACGTTGTTTAAGTTATGGTCTAAACGGTTTAATTGAGAACCGAAAGTTGCTCTAGCGTCAGCTAGTTCTTGGATAGCAGTGTCAAGAGCTTTTATTTCAGTCTCAGCAGTTCCTCTGTCTGCTAAAGTAGTTAGATTAGCTGTTGTAATTTTCTTTGCATCTAGAGAGTCAATTGTCATTGTATCGCCAGAAGCATCAGAAAGTTGAACTTTAATATCAGCCGCACCACCCTTATCAGTACTTAAGAATTTAATACCATTGAAAGATGTTTTGTTAGCGATATGATCAATTTCACTTTTTAATGCTTCGTATTCTTTGTTTAAAGAAGCAGTATCTTCAGTGTTATTCGTACCGTTAGAAGCCTGTGTAGCAAGGTCACGCATACGAAGTAAGATGTTAGAAATAGATCCCAAAGCAGCGTCACCAGTACGTAAAGCAGACATAGCGTCTTGCGTGTTACGTGCTCCGACGTTTAATCCGCCTTCTTTTGCACGCATACGAGTAGCGATAGCTAAACCAGCCGCATCGTCAGCTGCACTGTTAATAGATTTACCGCTAGATAAACGATTCATCGCAGTATTCATTTTGTCTTGGTTTTGTCGCATGTACTCTTGCGTACGCATGCTGTTAATGTTTGTATTAATTCTCATGTTAAGAAACCCCCATTTTTTTATATTGATTTTTCTGTTAATTGTTAAACGTAAATATGCAAAAAAATCAATTTCGAGATTAATTGTAATCCTTGGTATATATCGTGTCAACGAATAATTGTAATTAATGAATATAAAAAAATGATAATTTCCTATTTGTTCATTTTTTTTATTACAATATTATCAAAAGGATTATTGCAAACTTTAAAAAAAAACTCTAATATTAGATTATCTTTGTTTACCGAAAAGGTGATATTATGATAGTTGGAAATATAGTAAAAGAAGTGCTTGCATATAAGAAAGGGCAAATTCAGCAAAAGCTAAGTAGTCCACAAGCATTTGTTAGTAGTCGTTTTCAAGAGAAGTTGCAGAGTGAACCTGCGAAGGAGACGAAGGCTACTACGCAGCCGGCAAAAGTAGAAGATATGAGTCAGCCGGTACAATCTACGAAAATAGAAGCGGTTGTTAATAAACCGACAGAATCTATTAATAAAGTAGAGGAAGCGAGTAAGCCTGAAGAAAAGGTTGAAACGAAGAAAGCAGATGAAGTGCAAGTTGCGCAAAAAGAGTTTGAACGACGTTTCCCAGAAACGAAAAATGAGGCTGCTGATACGTGGGAATTAACGAAGAAGTATAATATTCAAAAAATACGTTCTTCCAATGAAGGGAAGTATGAGGATATTATTGATCGTGTAAGTCGTACATATGGAATTCCAAAAACGTTAATTCAAAAAATGATTGAAGTAGAGTCTAATTTTAATCCGAAAACGGTGTCACATGCAGGTGCGATGGGTCTTATGCAGCTTATGCCAGCGAATGTGAAGGAGATGGGTGTGAAGAATCCCTTTTCACCAGCTGAAAGTATTGAAGGTGGCGTGAAAGAGTTAAGTGGTTATTTAAAGAAAAATAACGGTGACTTAGTATTGGCACTTGCTTCTTACAATGCTGGTCCTGGCAATGTGAAAAAGTACGGAGGCGTGCCGCCATTTAAAGAAACGCAAGGATATATTAAAAAAATATTAAATATCGACGTTTCAAAATAAGAAGTTTCATATATAGAGAGAACATGAAATTTTCGTGAACATGATATGGGAGTTGGCTAGATTTGAAATTACAAGATGATATTCCGTTAACAATTTATTTTGAAATCGGAAATACGAAAAAGAAAATTGAAGATCTGCTTCATATTACGAAAGGTACATTGTATCGTCTTGAAAATTCAACGAAAAATACGGTGCGTCTTATGCTTGAGAATGAAGAGATTGGAACCGGAAAGATTTTAACGAAGAATGGAAAAATGTACGTTGAAATCGTTGAATTGAAAAGGTAGGGAAGGGGATTGTCATGAGTGGCGAAAAATTAAGCCAAGAGCAAATTGATGCCCTGCTGAAGGCGGTAAATGAAGGCGAGGAAATGCCAGCTTTCGCACAAGAAGCAGGAAAGCAAGAGAAATTTCAAGAGTATGATTTTAATAGACCAGAGAAGTTCGGTGTTGAGCATTTACGTAGTTTGCAAGCGATTGCTTCTACGTTTGGAAAGCAGACGTCACAGACGTTATCAGCGCGTATGCGTATTCCGATTGAACTAGAGCCTTCAACAGTTGAGCAAGTTCCATTTACGAGTGAGTATGTGGAGAAGATGCCGAAAGATTATTATTTATATTGCGTAATTGATCTCGGTTTACCAGAGCTTGGAGAAATTGTTATTGAGATTGATTTAGCATTCGTTATTTATATTCATGAATGTTGGCTTGGCGGAGATAGTAAACGTAACTTTACGATGCGCAGACCGTTAACAGCGTTTGAGTTTTTAACGCTTGATAATATATTCTTGCTTCTTTGTAAAAATTTAGAGCAATCATTTGAAAGTGTTGTTGCGATTGAACCGAAATTTGTAACGACAGAAACAGATCCGAATGCACTAAAGATTACGACAGCGAGCGATATCATTTCATTACTTAACGTAAATATGAAGACAGATTTTTGGAATACGACGGTGCGTATCGGGATTCCATTCTTATCTGTTGAAGAAATTATGGATAAGTTAACGTCTGAAAATATTGTCGAACATTCTTCAGACAAGCGCAAAAAGTATACGTCTGAAGTGGAAGTGAAAGTAAATCAAGTGTACAAACCTGTTCACGTTGCAATTGGTGAGCAGAAAATGACAATGAGTGAAATTGAACAAATTGAAGAAGGCGATATTATTCCGCTTCATACGAAAGTTTCGGATGAATTACTTGGTTATGTAGATGGAAAGCATAAATTTAATTGTTTTATTGGAAAAGATGGAACGCGTAAGGCGCTCCTATTTAAAAGTTTTGTAGAGTAGGAGGATCCATATGAAGCATGAAGTATCTCCTGTGTCATTAATGGGATTAGAAGATTTTGCAGGAAAGCGAAATGAAGCAGGTAAAGCACATATTGATACTGTTTCAGATATTTCGATTGAACTTGGTGTAAAGCTTGGAAAGTCATCTATTACGCTTGGTGATGTGAAGCAGTTAAAAGTTGGCGATGTTCTGGAAGTAGAGAAAAACTTAGGACATAAAGTAGATGTGTATTTAAGTAATATGAAAGTCGGCATCGGTGAAGCAATCGTAATGGACGAGAAATTCGGTATTATCATTTCTGAAATTGAAGCTGATAAGAAACAAGCGGCGCTTATGAAAGCGCAAAGTCAAATGCAAGATAAAGAGTAGAGGAGGAGTCATATGTCGTATATGACGACCTTATTTCAAGTCGTTTTACTGTTTGGTGCGCTCGGTTACGGTGCATATTATATGACGAAAAAGACGCGCAAACAGCAGTTTTTTAAGCAGGGTGAAAATGGCCATATACAAGTAAAAGACGGCGTTTATTTAAATCATCAAACGAGTGCCTTTTTATTTGAAGTGGACGGCAAGCAAGTGTTCACTGTTATTAGTAATAACGGTGTACAGTCTGTGCAATTAACCGGAACAGGAAATCAGTTTCAACAAGCACTAGAAGACGCGGTGAAGAGTGAAACGAAAAAAGTAGAGGATCCATCATGAGAATAAAGAAACAGTTATCATTATTAGCCGTTATTTTCGTATTTTCTATCGTTTTTTCAATTATTTTTGTAAATCCAGCGTATGCAGCCCCGAACGGTTTTATTAATTTCGAAAATGGAAAAGAGTTTACGAGTAATTCAAGTGTACAACTATTTGCGCTCGTTACCCTTTTATCATTATCATCTTCTATCGTTCTATTATTTACACATTTTACTTATTTTATGATCGTTCTAGGGATTACACGTCAAGGACTTGGGGTAATGAATTTACCACCAAACCAAGTGCTTGTTGGACTTGCATTATTTTTATCACTCTTTACGATGCAGCCTGTACTTGGGCAACTGAAGAGTGATGTGTGGGATCCGATGACGAAAGAGAAAATAACAGTAAGTCAAGCTGCGGAAACGACAGCTCCTATTATGAAAGAATATATGTCAAAGCATACGTATAAGCATGATTTAAAAATGATGTTGAAAGTACGCGGAGAAGAGTTGCCGAAAGATTTAAAGGATCTTTCACTATTTACGCTCGTACCATCCTTTACGTTAACGCAAATTCAAAAAGGTTTACTAACAGGGATGTTCATTTATTTAGCGTTTGTATTTATAGATTTGATTATTAGTACACTTTTAATGTACCTCGGGATGATGATGGTACCGCCGATGATTTTAAGTTTACCGTTTAAAATACTCGTTTTCGTATATTTAGGTGGATATACAAAAATCGTCGACATTATGTTTAAAACGGTCGCCTGAAGCGTTTGATGCTATGTGATAGGAGTCATATAAATGAATACGTCACCAATTATAGATATTTTTCAAACCTTTTTTTATAAAGGGGTTATGATTTTAATGCCGGTTGCCGGCGTAAGTATGATTGTCGTTATTATCATCGCTGTCATTATGGCGATGATGCAAATTCAAGAGCAAACGCTGACGTTTTTACCGAAAATGGCGAGTATCGTCCTCGTTATTATCATTTTAGGTCCGTGGATGTTCCAAGAGTTAACGACGCTTATTTTAGATTTATTTGATAAAATCCCATCGCTATTGCGTTCGTACTAAGATAGGTGAACTGAAATGAATATGGAATTATGGGCGGCGACGTTTTTTGCGTTTTGCCGCATTACTTCATTTTTATATTTTTTACCGTTTTTCTCAGGACGATCCATTCCAGCTATGGCGAAGGTTACATTTGGGCTCGGTCTGTCGATTACAGTTGCCGATCAAGTTGATGTTTCTCACATAAAGACGGTTTGGGATGTAGCTGCTTATGCAGCGACGCAAATTGTAATTGGATTATCTCTTTCAAAAATTGTAG
Source organism: Bacillus cereus group sp. BfR-BA-01356 (assembly GCF_022663635.1). Taxonomy (NCBI): domain Bacteria; kingdom Bacillati; phylum Bacillota; class Bacilli; order Caryophanales; family Bacillaceae; genus Bacillus; species Bacillus cereus group sp. BfR-BA-01356. The sequence goes on from NZ_JAKUFX010000019.1 coordinate 55,025, forward strand.
AAATGCTGTGGAACATTCCGAAAATGGCTGGACATATTTTAGACTTTGATATCGGTTTATCACAGGCAAGTTTGTTTGATGTGAATGCAGGATCACAGTCTACTTTACTTTCAACACTTTTTGATATGTTCTTCCTCATTATTTTTATTTCACTTGGCGGCATTAATTATTTCGTTGCCACTATTTTAAAGTCGTTTCAATATACAGAGGCGATTTCAAAATTGCTGACGACTAGTTTTTTAGATAGTCTACTCGCAACGCTATTATTTGCGATCACATCAGCGGTTGAAATTGCTCTGCCGCTGATGGGAAGTTTATTCATCATTAACTTTGTTCTAATTTTAATTGCAAAAAACGCTCCGCAATTAAACGTTTTTATGAATGCATACGTAATTAAAATTACATGTGGTATTTTGTTTATTGCGATGAGTGTACCGATGCTCGGTTATGTGTTTAAAAATATGACGGATGTATTACTTGAAGAATATACGAAACTATTTAACTTTTTCTTAACGAAGTAGGGGGACGCGCATGGCAAAGGATAATAAAACAGAAAAGGCCACCCCGCAGAAGCGTAAAAAATCGCGTGAAGAAGGGAATATTGCCCGGAGTAAAGATTTAAATAATTTATTTTCCATTCTCGTATTAGCAGTTGTCGTTTATTTCTTCGGAGATTGGCTAGGGTATGAGATTGCGAATTCCGTAGCGGTGCTGTTTGATCAAATTGGAAAAAATACAGATTCAACCGAGTATTTTTATTTAATGGGGATTTTATTACTGAAAGTATCGGCTCCGATATTAATACTCGTATACGCTTTTCATTTATTCAATTATATGATTCAAGTCGGTTTCCTATTTTCTTCTAAAGTCATTAAACCGAAGGCGTCACGTATTAATCCGAAAAACTATTTTACGAGACTGTTTAGTCGTAAAAGTTTAGTTGATATTTTGAAATCACTATTTTATATGGGATTAATCGGTTACGTCGCTTATGTTCTTTTTAAAAAGAATTTAGAGAAAATCGTCAGTATGATTGGATTTAACTGGACTGCATCACTTACTGAAATTATTAGGGAAATTAAATTTATTTTCTTAGCAATTTTAATTATTTTAATCGTTCTTTCTATTATTGATTTTATTTATCAAAAATGGGAGTATGAACAAGATATTAAGATGAAAAAAGAAGAAGTGAAACAAGAGCATAAAGATAATGAAGGGGACCCGCAAGTAAAAGGGAAACGAAAAAACTTTATGCATGCAATCTTGCAAGGAACAATTGCGAAGAAGATGGATGGCGCAACATTTATTGTAAATAACCCGACTCATATTTCGGTCGTACTTCGTTACAATAAACACGTTGATGCAGCACCAATTGTCGTTGCAAAAGGGGAAGATGAGCTCGCATTATATATACGAACGCTTGCCCGTGAACAAGAAATACCAATGGTGGAAAACCGTCCGCTTGCTCGTTCTTTATATTATCAAGTCGAGGAAGATGAGGCGATTCCAGAAGATTTATATGTAGCTGTAATTGAAGTTATGCGCTATTTAATTCAGACGAATGAACTTGAAGTATAATAGCGCGTTTGGAGGAGATCTCTTTGTTTAAGATAGATTCTGCAAGAACCTATTTTTCTATCTTTTTAGCAGCGTCATTCGTAGTGGCGCTCTTAATTCCACTTCCACCATTTATACTTGATATTATTATCGTTTTTCTACTAAGTATGTCAGTGCTTATTTATATGCGAGCGACAAGTATTAACGAGTGGGATGAATTAAAGTCATTTCCAACGATGTTGTTATTAATCGGGATTTTCCGCGTATCGATTAACGTTTCGACGACGCGAGCGATTTTGACAGATGGAAATGCCGGTCATGTTATTGAAGAGTTCGGCCAGTTCGTAATTGGCGGAAACTTATTAATTGGTATCGTTATTTTTACAGTATTAATCATATTCCAGTTTATCGTTGCAAACGGTGCATCTCGTACAGCTGAAGTAGCAGCTCGTTTTACACTTGATTCTTTACCAGGGAAACAAATGTCTATCGATGCTGATTTAAACCAGCGTATTATTTCAGAAAAAGATGCACAAGCAAAACGTAAAAAATTAAATATGGAAACAGAGTTTTACGGAGCGATGGATGGTGCCGGGAAGTTCATTAAAGGGGACGTTATTTTCGGGATTGTCATTTTATTTGTAAACATTATTTTCGGTTTAATTGTCGGAATGATGCAGCAAGGAATGAGCTTTGCAGATGCAGCTCTTCATTATACACAGTTAACTGTCGGTGACGGAATCGTAAACCAAATCGGTTCATTAATGCTTGCAATTTCAACAGGTATTATCGTAACGCGTGTATTTGACGGCTCACCGGATACAGTAACAGAAGGTATCTTTAAAGAGTTATTAGCGCATGAAGTCGTTGTATATGCGCTCGGTGGTTTATTTATCGCAATGGGTATTTTTACTCCGCTACCGTTTCTACCATTCGCACTCGTTGGCGGAACAATTATCCTCTTAGGCATTCGTAATAAAAATCGAATAAAGAAAGAAAAAGAAGACGAGCTTCAAAAAGAAATAGAAATGATCCAAGGCGAAGATGAGCAACTGCAACAAGTAGAAGATTCATTTGGAGTATTTACAGATAAATATCCAATTATAGTAGAACTCGGTTTAGATTTAGCAGCACTTGTAAAGCAAAAAATTAACGGGGAAACAGCGCGTGATAAAGTTGTTCTTATGAGGAAGTCAATTATTACTGACCTTGGTATTAACGTTCCTGGAATTAACTTTAAAGATAATACGAGCTTTAGACCACGCGGACGTTACATTATTCGAATTAAAGGTGCGAAGGCGGCTGAAGGTGTTTTAAAATCAGGTTATTTATTAGCACTGAAAACACCGAATGTAATGGCTGATTTAGATGCAGAGCCAGCGAAAGATCCAATTTTCGGTGAAGATGGATATTGGATTTTAGAGCATATGGTGCAAGATGCACAAATGAAAGGCTATCAAGTGTTAGAGCCACTTAGCATATTAATTACACATTTAGATGTTGTCGTTAGACGTAATCTTCATGAATTAATTCAGCGCCAACATGTAAAAGACTTAATTAACTCGCTTGAAAATGATAATGGCGTTCTATTAGAAGAGATTAAGAAGAAAGAAATTGATTTATCACTCGTTCAAAATGTTATTAAACAACTTCTAAAAGAAGGTATTTCTATTCGTGATTTACCAACAATTATTGAAGGTATTATTGACGGAAAAGAAGTGTATCAAAACCACGTTGACGGTGTGACATCATTTGTTCGTGAATGTATTTCAAAAGTTATTTGTGAAAATGCGAAAAATCCGGACGGAAAAATATATGCAGCGCTCTTCTCTGATTCAATTGAGTTAGATGCGGATGTTGTGAATAATTCATATCAAGGTTACTTATTAAACTGGGATTTAGATTTAGAAACACGTGTCGTTGAGCAAGTGCAGCGCGTCTTTAAACAAGCACGTTTAATGGGAAGAGAACCAGTGTTATTAACACGTAGAAAAGATTTTAGATTTGCGATTGTAAGACTGCTAGAACGTTATCAAGTGGAAGCACAAGTACTTTGTATTAGCGAATTAGCACCAGAAATTGTTGTGGATCAAATTGCCTATATTGAATAGTAGGGGGTGAAGTAATGGAAAGTACAGAAAAGAAAGAAGCGTTAATGCGAATAAAAGCAGCTTCGAAAAATGAATTGTATCGAAAGTTATTTGACCAATATGGTACAGATTATTATTACGTTGTCGATGAAAGTGTAAAACGAAATATACCGTTTTTTTGGAAAAAGGATTATGAAATGTTAGTTGCATTTCCAGAAGAAAAACAGGAAGAAGTGAATGAAGGTACAGCTCAATTTCATGAACAATTAATGGATGTTGTGAATGATCCTTCAGAACAAATTGTGAAGGCGAATGGAATTCAATCAGTACTGCACAATTTAGAAAACGTAACGACTTCTATGTCATACGCGGCGATGCAAACAGGAAATAGTGAAGAATGGGCAAGAAAAAAAGAGAAACTATTAAAGCTGTTTGAAAAAGGAATCGTCGTTGTGAAACCGATGAAAGAAACGGAAGTAACGAAAGTAACGAAAGTAACGAAAAAGAAAAAAGTTGTGAAACAAGTCGTTCCAGTAAAGAAAGAAGAAGTAGCTCCAAAGAAAGAAAATCAAGAATCTGTACCGTTTATTATTCAAAAAGTAATTCGGATGCTAGAACAAAACGATGTGGAACAATATTTCATTCATGCATATGCTGAAAAGTTAAAAATAAAGTTTGAAAATGCAACGATGATTACGGAAGAAGAAGTTATCAGGTACATATTGGAAGATATGAAATCTCATTTTAATACGGAAAACGTCTTTGAAAAAGAAGTACAAACAATTGCATTAATCGGTCCAACTGGCGTTGGTAAAACGACGACACTGGCGAAAATGGCATGGCAATTTCACGGTAAGAAAAAAACAGTTGGTTTTATAACGACCGATCATTCGCGCATAGGGACAGTGCAGCAATTGCAAGATAACGTAAAGACAATTGGATCTGAAGTAATTGCTGTGCGTGATGAAGCTGCAATGACAAGAGCGCTTACGTATTTTAAAGAAGAAGCACGCGTCGATTATATTTTAATTGATACAGCAGGGAAAAATTATCGTACGTCAGAAACAGTGGAAGAAATGATTGAAACGATGGGACAAGTAGAACCAGATTATATTTGTTTAACGTTATCAGCTTCTATGAAAAGTAAAGATATGATTGAAATCATTACAAACTTTAAAGATATTCATATAGATGGTATTGTGTTTACGAAATTTGATGAAACAGCAAGTAGTGGCGAATTGTTGAAAATTCCAGCAGTATCATCAGCTCCTATTGTATTAATGACAGATGGCCAAGACATAAAGAAAAATATACATATCGCTACAGCTGAACATTTAGCAAAACAAATGTTACAAACATCGTAGAAAAGAGGTGAAGAATAAGGCGCTTGCCTTATTCAAACGAATATGAACGGTCTTTATATAGGTTCTATGGGCATGATGAATTACATGCAGCGCATTAATGTTCATTCGAATAACGTTGCAAATGCTCAAACGACAGGATTTAAAGCAGAAAATATGACGTCTAAAGTATTTGATGTACAAGACACATATCGCCGCGGAGATGGGGCGGTAACAAATATCGGTTCGGTCGATTACGCTGTAGTACCAGCTGCAACGCATGTGAATTTAGTACAAGGAAATATACAAATGACAAATAGCGCTACAGATTTCTTTTTAGATGACGGCGCGGCCGGCACAACATCATTTTTCGTTACTTCTAAAAATGATGAAACGTTTTTAACGAGAGATGGTAGTTTCACATTAAATAGTGATCGTTATTTACAAACGTCATCTGGTGCTTTCGTAATGGGAGAGAATAATGAGCGTATTCGTATTCCAGAAGGAGCAAAGGTTGCTGTACAAGCAGATGGTACATTATATGATGAAGTAACACAAAATAATATTGCTCGTTTACAAACAAAAACAGTAGATGCAGAAACGAATGCACGTCTCGTGCAACGTGAAAACAAAAGCTTTACACTAGCAGAAGGAAACATTGCTAATTTACCGAACGGAACAGGAATAGTAAAAAATCATATGCTAGAAAATTCAAATGTAGATATGACGAAAGAGATGGCAGATCTTATGACAGATCAAAAGATGATTCAAGCATCACAGCGTGTTATGACGTCATTTGATAAAATTTATGAAAAAGAAGCGAATGAAATATTGAGATAGTGGACTCCTAATAAAGGAGTCTTTTATTAATTTCAAATTTCAGAATTATCAATTGACTTTATGAAGCTTCTTTTTTATATTAGTAGGTATAACTATAACTACTAAAGAGGTGGGAGTATGACAACGGCATTATATTTAGAAGATGCATACAAAACGAGTTGCGAAACAGAAGTGATAAGAGTAGAAGGGAATAAAGTATTTGTAAAAGAAACAGTTTTTTATCCAACTGGTGGAGGGCAAGAATGTGATACGGGTGTCATTGTACAAGATGGGTCTGTATTTGAAGTTGAAAAAGTAAAGAAGGAGCAAGGAGAAATAGTTCACTATATAAAAGATGAAGCTCAAGTAAAATTAGGTCCAGTTAAATTAGAGATAAATTGGGAAAGACGTCATAATTTAATGCGTCATCACTCTTTACTGCATCTTATCGGAGCTGTTGTTTATGAAAAGTATGGAGCTCTATGCACCGGAAATCAAATTTATCCTGATAAAGCACGTATCGATTTTAATGAGTTACAAGAGTTATCGAGCGTGGAAGTAGAAGAAATTGTTGAGGAAGTGAATAAACTTATTAAGCAAAATAAAGAAATTTCTACTCGTTATATGAGCCGCGAAGAAGCAGAAAATGCTGTAGGAATGATTAAAACAGCAATAAATCTCCTGCCAACTACTATCCAAGAAATCCGCATTGTTACAATTGAAAATTTAGACGAACAAGCTTGTGGAGGCACACATGTGAAAAATACGAGTGAAATAGGAACACTTGTTATTGATAAAGTAAAAAGTAAAGGGAAGCAAAATCGTCGTTTTGAAGTAAGGGCGATTTAGATTGTGAGGGGTTACCGATGGATGAAATTATAAAGGAGTTACAAAAGTTAGGATTTTCCCAGTATGAATGTAAAGCGTATATTGGATTGTTAAAACATTCCCCAGTAACAGGCTATGAAGTGAGTAAACAAACAGGAGTACCTCGTTCTATGATTTACGAGGTACTCGGTAAGTTAATGGATAAAGGAGCGGTGCATATTGTACCTTCTGAACCAGTTAAATATGTACCAGTACCAGCTACCGAATTAATGAATCGAATGCGAAAAGACTTTGAAAAGTCCTTTGAGTTTTTAGACCAGAAATTAAATGGTTTAGAACAAGAAAGACAGATTGATGTAATTTCGCATATTCGCTCAAATGATCGTGTTTTGAAAGAAATATGCAATATAATTAGTAGAGCTAAGGAAGAGTTATGGATTTCTGTATGGGAAGATCAAGTGCATGAAATAGAGCCATACATTCATCAAAAGGAAGAGGAAGGCGTACATATATTTTCAATCTTATTTGGAGCTCCAGAAACAAAAATAGGAGCGACATTTCACCATAATTATATGACGCCCCACGTTGTTGAAAAGAGAATGGGTGGTCATTTAACTGTTATTGCTCGTGATGGAGAGGAAGTATTAATTGCGAACTTCTCAAATGATAGCACTTCATGGGCCGTTACAACGTATGACCCAGCGCTAGTTCTCGTTGCGACAGAGTATGTGCGGCACGATATTATGGTTGAAGAAATCACAAAGGAATTTGGAGCTGATAAGTTAGATACGTTATGGCGTGAAAATATAGATTTAGTTCATGTCGTAACAGGAAAACGAACTTTAGAGGGAATGGAGGATGATAGAGATGAGTAAAGCTCAGGCACATGTAGCTTTGCAGAGCGATGATACATTTCAGCAAGGAGTAAAAGATTGTTTACCAACTGTATTTGGTTATTTGAGCATCGGTATAGCAGCTGGTGTAATTGCAAAAACAGCAGGTTTTTCTATCATTGAAATTGCATTTATGTCCACTTTAATCTATGCAGGTTCTGCCCAATTTATATTAGCTGGTATGTATGCAGCCGGTGCTCCTGCTTCCGCAATTATTTTCACTGTATTTTTTGTTAATTTACGCCATTTATTAATGAGCGCAGCGCTTGCACCGTACTTTACGAAAATTCCTCTATTTAAAAACTTAATCATCGGTTCGCAAATTACAGATGAAACTTTTGGCGTTGCAGTGCAGCATGCAGCGCAAAAAGGATATTTAGGTGAAAGATGGATGATTGGGCTTAACGTAACAGCGTATTTAAATTGGATACTTGCTACCATTATTGGTGGGCTATTTGGTGAGTGGATACCAGATCCACATACATATGGGATGGATTATGCATTACCAGCGATGTTTATCGGATTATTTGTTCTTCAGCTCATAAGTAGTAAACCAAAACTAGTAATTCATTTAAGTGTTGCAATTGTAGCGATTATTATCGCATACGTTTCACACCTATTTATGCCAGATAGTATAGCGGTTATTATCGCAACATTACTAGCTGCGACGATTGGAGTGGTGATTGAAAAATGGAAATGAGATTAGATGTATTATTACTTTTACTAGCAGCAGGAGCTGTTACACTCGTGCCACGTATTTTACCTCTACTCGTATTTAGCAAACTACAAATTCCTGAATGGGGTTTAAAATGGTTAAATTACATACCAATTGCGATATTAGCAGCGCTTTTAGCACAAGTTTTATTTATGCATGAGACGATGCAGTGGGATTACCTTATCGCAGCAATTCCAACATTTCTTGTAGCGATATATACTCGTAGTTTATTAGGTACAGTATTAACGGGAGTGGTTGTGATTATTTTGTTACGTTTCTTTTTCTAAAAAGGATTACGCTCATATAATAGCGAAAAGTGTAATAACATGAAAAATATAGGGGTGGTGTTATGATACTTTTAACGATAGGAGCAATTTTGTTAACGTTGTTTATTTTCTTTATTATCGGTTTCGTTACGTTTATGATGTTTGTTGATAAGGCGACACCTCAAATATATTATACACCTTGTGAATCAGTGACAGTGAAAACTAAAGGTAAACATAGAAGGAAGAAAAGTTGAAAGTTGGCTTTTCTTCCTTCTTCTATTACATCCCCGAAAGAACTAACAAAAACAGCCCAAATAAAAAACTAATAAAGGAAAGAAAACCGATACATATGGAGAACACACGATTGTTTCTCCATTCGCGCCAGAAAGTGATAAAACCTAATATACAAAGGAAAAACCAAATGGGTAGGAATAGGAACTCACTAATCTTTTCGGGAAGTAACGCATAAAAAGTTGATAAATATAAAATCCAATTTGTAAAAAATAAAATGCAAACGATAATAGATTGTAAGTAGGGCCGTTTGGAAAACTCCCCCTTTTTTACGGTTACGAAAATAATAGTTAGCACTGAGAAAAAGGCAATGAATATGAAAATAAGTAAGAGTAATGTAAGTGTCATTTACATCTCCTTTATAAGAGTGTTTTTTACAAGAAATGAATTTATTACATTATATGCTTGTTTTGTAGAGTGCCCGTTATATTTTTCAGTGTACGGATTTAGAAATCCATGTTCACCGTGTAGTTGTTTGATTTCTAATAAAGGATTCTTTTGTTGCTGCAATGTGTGAATGAAAGAGGATTGATATGCTCCCTATTAGGTAGACAGATAAAAAATAAAAATCTGTTATCTAAGGGGAGTATTTTTTATGGCTAGAATGAAATATTCTAAAGCTGAAAAATTGGCGATTTTA
>NZ_JAKUFX010000020.1:0-62734 GCF_022663635.1 Bacillus cereus group sp. BfR-BA-01356
AAGACCATTATCTAGAAATATCTTGAGACGTCCAAGTATTTTCTTTATTACTGGACTCTTATTAGAGAGTAAAACTAAGCCTGAGATAGGGCTTAAATATTAATATACGAGAGGAATGGAACAAGGAATTAAAAAAGGGCTTGAAAAAGGCATTGAAAAAGGCATTCAACAGGGGAAAATTCAAATGATTAAAAATATGTATGATCTTGGTATACCACTTGAAACGATTGCTAAGGCAAGTAAATTAAGTTTGCATGAGATTGAGCATATTTTAGGACATAAATAGTGATAAAAAAAGAGCTTGAATAGTTTCAAGCTCTTTTTTTATCAAATTTCCTCAATACTATCCAATTGAGTCTTATAACACTCATCACACTCTGACCTAGTAGGAAGAATCCCTCTTTCATCAGGTAATAAAACCCTCAAAACTTCTCGATCCATCTCTACGAAAGACTTCATAATAATGGGATATCCTTCAATAATATTCGTATACTCAATCCCTTGTTCAAACTTTTTTCCGCTCTTTATTTCTTCTATTATGGTACAAAAAACACTATGCGCGACTTCAGGATCCATATTTAATGCTATTTGTAAATCTTGATGATTAAAGTTATCTCTTAGACCATGCGTATGATAATTAGCATGGATGCCATCAATATCTTCTGCTAATATGCTATGCATGTACCATTCATCTGCATCCTCTTCTAAATCTTCATCAAACAAATTCGGATCATACCACACGTCCTCGTAATCTCCAGCAATTAAAAATCTCCAACCAGGTGGTAACCCTAAATACTTCTTTATTTCAGGTGCCCATTCATCAATATGTTGAACATGTAAAGGAAGAAAGAAATCTTCTTCTGTCCCCATTTCTTCACCAGCCCAAATGTACCAACCTGTCGTTCCGTTTTCTATAGGCATTCGTAACCCATTAATCGGAACAATACCATCTTTCACATTTTGCGCTATTCCTAATTTCAAGTCATTCGGAGATTCTACATACTCCGCTTTATATTTATCACATATACTCCTCTGTTCTTTTATGTATTTTTCCATCCTTTTAGCACACTCCCCAATTTTTGAAAGATAGATTTCTTTGCCGAAGCACTCTCTAACTTCCATACCCCACACGGATTATAAAATGGATCCTCTTGTTCATAACGATTATCTATATAATGAGATAAGAGATACACTGGAGCATCTTCTGTGAAACTAATTGTATCTCCATCTTTCAAATTAGGTTTTTCCAATATATTATGTAGGTTAAAATCATTCAATAAATCTACAGCTACTTCCGGATCTATCCCTCCGTCTAAAACAACGTCTGGTAGATTAAATGCTTGCATTCCACATGAATAATAACCGTCCTCTTCATCTCCAACTAAAGTTACAAGGTGCGAATACATCGGGAAGATTTCCTTATCCTCTGTAAGCTCTTGCCATTCTTCTTTCGAATAAGCCACACCTGCTGTTTCAACTTTTAAAGCAAGTCCACCTGCATTTAAAAGTTCCATTCCTACATCAATTACTTCTTGTAATCTCTCTGTATCGTCAACTTTTGCAATAACATACACTGTATAAGTATGCTTCTCCAACTCCTGAAGCAATTCTTCATCAAAACGCTCACCACCTGCATAGAAGAAAGCCTCTCTCAAAGAAGGGTCTTGTTCATATATATCAATTTCAAAGCCAATCTCTTTCTCCTTATGGTGCATAACATTTCCCGCTAATATATAGTTACTTTTACTCACAACTTCTTGTATTAATTCTGTTCTATCTTTCCATAAACCAGGTACTCCAATAACGATTTGTGTCTCCATCATATGCACTCCACTTCTCATCTATTTTCAATCTATTCTTTCAATCTTCCAAACTAAATTAGCTGGGATATCTTTCTCTAAAAAGGTTAACATCCATACAGTTTTTCCTTTATCGTTCATCAGTAGCACTTTATGATTTAACTTCCAAGCCACTTCACTAACATGATGAAACATCTTATACATATCTTCTTCTCTAATAAGCTTTTCCTTTTTGATTAACCGCCTCGTTCTATACTCTCTTATTTCTAAGTACACGTCAGCATAAGCCACTTCATGCTGACATGTTATATTACATACGTATTTTTTATTCGGACTACTCTTTTTTATATATACGAACTCGTTTCTATAATTCAATTCTAGTATCTTATTCTTCACTTTTTCTAACTCTTCTATATCCCAATCATATTTCACAGCTAAACGCTTCATTTCCGCATGAATGATTTGAAGGGCTAATTCTTTTTTCTCTCTATCTGATAAATATGGAAAATCCCTCACACTCCCATATTCCACAAAAGCATTCATATATTCAGGGAAAATTCGATATTTCTTCTCCCACTCATCGAGTAATGAAATATCATCCACACAATGAATCAAAATACCTTTCTCATACTCCATTCTTAACTTTGGCATATGTCGACAATATAAAGAAGTAATACAGCTCGTCTCTTTACCAAAAGAGATATCTTCATCGTAGTTGCTTGTAGATGCTAACTGTAATGTCTCAGTGCTTCTAGTATGCTCTTTTACTTTTAGAAAACTCAATTGTATATCTCTTATAACTGGCATTTGCTCTCTCCTCTTCGCAATACAACTATGAAACATCTTTGTTAATACGCCTTAATCAATTTCAAGCCATCCCATTCCCATAGAAAGAAATAACAGCCCGATTACAAAAAAGAGACCCCCAGTTAAAAAATAGAACGGTGCTCCGTGCAATGGATCACTAAATAACTCTATCAAATTTCCAGCTACTACTTTCCATTTCTCTTTCTTTGAATTTTTTTCTTTTATTTCTTTAACAAATCGATAGATACTTATACTAATCAAAATAATTCCTATTAATAGGCATCCTACTATGATTAAAATCTCCAAATATAACACTCCATGTGTACATTTATATTTATTTTCGTTTACATACTATTGTTATTCATAATCCATTTTAGCTAATAAACAAACGAAAGAGAACTAGGTGGATTAATGTTTACTTAAAAATAAAAAGTCCGAAACTATATAAAGTGATTTCGGACTTTTTATTTTTAAAATATTAAATTACATTTCGAACAAAAAGGAGCTGAATTTCCTCTTCTAATTTTTGTATCACATTTTGGACAATATACATATCGTTCCTCTACCTTTTGTCGTTCTATCATGTGTAAAGATACTATTTTCATACTGCACATAATTCCAATTAAGATAAGGCTAAAAATGAGTAGCACAACGCTCTTCCTCCCTTAACTACTTACCTATATTTTACCATTAAATAAAGATAATTTTATACTTATAATCCTATCTTGTCCTTCATACTGGAAGAAACTTTCTTTACTTCTATTTACTCATCAGTGTGATTCTTTTTTGTCTATATAAATAAAGAATACCTGTAACAATAAAAACAATCACGCCAAAATACAAGCCATACTCTATCGCAACTGCTACAATTCTTTCAATATGTTGTCCAAATAAAGAACCTAGCACAAAGTAAACGAGTGTCCAAAGAAATCCTGTCGTATAAGAATACAAAGCATACGTCTTAAATGACATGTTATTCATTCCAACTAAATACGGTACAACATGTCTTACAACTGGTATGAAGTAACTTGTAACTAATGCATAATGACCATACTTCTCTACCATCTCTTGCGATTTCACAACATACTTTGCTTTTTTCTTTTTCATTAGCTTATCAAGTACTTTTGTACCAAATATTTTCCCTAATATATAGCCTAAAGAAAGTCCGGACACAACGCCTAAATACGTTAATAAAAACGCAGGAATAACATTTAATATACCTAATGAAGATACAAATCCTCCACTCATAACAATCATTTCATCTGGAATTGGCATACCGATAATACCTAACCATAAACAGAAAAATAATGCCCAATAACCGTACTGCTCAATATAGGATAATAATTCATGTAATTCCATTATGCATACGCTCTCCTTAGCTCTTTTTTACAGCTAAAGACGTACGCTGGTGGGAAATTGAGCCACACTTTCTCTAGCGTAATTTCAGGAAAGAAGTGCTGTATAAATCCTTTTTTCACAAGTGAATATTGAAATGTAATAAATTCACCATTCTCATGTATCGCTTCCATTACATTGTTTAAAATACGTTTTGAAACTTCTTCTGGTAAAGAAGTAAAAGGTAATCCCGATAAAACGTAATCCACGCATTCTATATGGAACTCTTCCATATACTTCTTTATATTTTCAGCTGAACCGTGCACAACAATGACGTTCTGCTCATCTTTAAATTTTCTCTTTAGCTCTTTGCAAAACACTTCATTAATTTCAATAAGAAGAAATATTGTTTCCTTCTTTTTTCTCTTCATAATCTCTTTCGTAAAGACCCCTGTACCAGGCCCTAACTCTACAATACATTTCGCTTTATTAAAATCAATTACATCGACCATTTTCTTTGCTAATATTTTTGAACTTGGCGCAATTGCACCAGTATGTTTCGGATGTTTCATAAATTCATGTAAGAATGTTATGAGTTGCATATAAACCTCTCCTCATTCGTTCGGTAGTTTTTAACTTGTGTCTAAGTATAACTATCGTTTCTTAATAAAAATTGAGGAAGTTTCTTAAGATTTTATGAAGAATAAAAAAACAGCTATCGCCTGTAGCGATAGCTGCCCCTTATTACTTCGCACTCACGATCTTATAATAAGAACGAACAGTTAAGAAGTAATATCCAATATAAATAGCGCCGTATACTCCGATACTAATTAGAAGCGGAATCATAATTTCAAATGGTAGTATGTTCCCTAAACCTTTTAATGCAAACAAGCTGTGCAGGATTCCGATTACTAACGGGATTGCAAAGATAAAGCTTACTTGTTTTGCAATAGCTTTTTTCATTTCTTGTTTTGTGACCCCTATTTTGTGAAGTACAACATAACGCTCACGATCAGCATTTGCTTCTGTTAATTGTTTAAAGTAAATGATAGAACCTGTTGCTAGTAAGAATACAAGCCCTAAGAACATTCCAATAAACATCATTAATCCTGTTCCTTCAAGCCCCATATGGAAACCAGTGTAGAAATCTCTAAATGATAACACCATTTCTGATTCACCAGCTGGCATCACTTTTGTTAATTTTTCCGTTAACACTTTACTGTTTTTCTCATCTTTCACATCAATATTTTTTACAATACGTGTTCCAAATGCTTGTTTCGCTTGTTCATACATTTCATCTGAAACGACAACAACTAATTCACCTAAATTTGTAATCGCAACGTCATTTGCACCTTGGATTTTTAATTGCTTCGTTTCGTTCCCAATTTGGAATACTGCTTTGTTTCCTTTATATTGTGGACTAAACTCATGTCCTTCAATATACGAACTATCATATATAAATGCTTCATCAGCAGCTACATTCACTGTTTCTGCGTCGATTTTCTTAGCAAGCTTATTAAATTCAGATTGAGACATAAATTGATATTTCTCTGAGATACTGTAGTTCATATTAAAGATGAAATCAACTTTATCTCCTTCAAACTTCCCTTTTACAGGAACTGCCTCAATTTCAAATTGATCTTTAATCGGATGATCTTTCTTCTCTTCTGCAAAAATCGCATTTACTTTCTTATCAAGCGCTGCATCTTTTTTCTCATAAGAATAGCTATATGGTGCAACTGCTTTTGATTGCGTAAATGTGTTGTAATACATCGTAACAGACGTACCAACCGCTGTTAATGTTACCGCACTTAAAATAGAAATTGTCGCAAGTGATTTTGCATTTCCTTTAATACGATATAGTAGCTGCGACGTCGTTACCATATTCATACCGTTATAAAACGATGATTTATTATTTCTTGCACGTTTCAATACGAATACTGTAAAGAACATAAATAGTAAGTACGTACCTAATACTGTCGCCAATAAAATATAAAGTGCAACTGCCATAAAGTCTGCATATTTAACTGCTTTCATGAACATTAATGCTAAAAAATAACCTGAACCGATTAAGATAACTGAAATTAATGCCATAATAACTGATCCTTTTGGCATTGCTTCTCCTTCACGTTCGGCGCGGAAAAGTTCAATTAGCTTAAATCGATAAATTAAACGATATCCTTGAAGTGATGTATATAAAATAATCACAAAGAAAATAAGTGCTGTATCAATAATGGCAGCCATCGGTACTTCAAAATGAACATTTAAGTTTAATCCCATCATGCTTACTAGCAGTTCAAGGAATAATTTTGAAAGGACACTACCAATCGCAATACCGATAATTAAAGACATTAATCCCATTAACATATTTTCATAAAAGAGCATTTTACCAATTTGTCTTTTACGGATACCTAATAACGAATATAAGCCAACTTCTTTTTTACGTTTACGTGTAAAGAAACCGTTCGAATATATAATAAACACTGCTACGAAAATGATAAGCATGACACTTGAAACTTGGAACGCTCCGCTAATTTTTTTTGAAGCTTCTGCAGCTTTTTCCATTTGTGAATTGTATTGCAATGCTTTAAATGTAAAATAAATAACGATACTAAAAATCATAGATGCAAAATATACAAAGTAGTCTTTAAAGTTCCGCTGTATGTTGCGGAGGGCAATGCTAGATAAGGTCATCAGCCATACCCCCAGAAATAGAAGACATTACATCAACAATTTTTTGGAAGAACTGTTTACGCGTCGATTCACCGCGGTGCAATTCTTTATATAGTTCACCATCTTTAATGAAAATAACTCGTTTACAATAACTTGCTGCAAATGCATCATGCGTTACCATTAAAATTGTTGAGTTATCATATTCGTTTAACGACTTCATACTTTCAAGTAAATCTGTTGCAGATTTAGAATCAAGCGCTCCAGTTGGCTCGTCTCCGAAAATCATACTTGGATTCGTAACAATCGCACGTGATGCTGCGCAGCGCTGCTTCTGTCCACCAGATACTTGATATGGGAACTGACTTAAAATATGATCAATACCGAATTTCTTTGAGATTTCAAGAACGCGGCGATCAATCTCACTCGCTTTCACCTTTGATAACGCAAGTGGTAAAGCGATATTCTCTTTCACCGTTAACGTATCTAATAAGTTATAATCTTGGAAAATGAAACCTAAATGATCGCGGCGGAATAACGCTAACTTATCGTCATTCATTTTTACGATATCTTTTCCATCAATTAAAATTTCACCGTTCGTCGCATTATCAATTGTAGAAAGAACATTTAGTAGAGTCGTCTTACCAGAACCTGAAGGTCCCATAATTCCAACGAACTCACCTTCTTTTACTTGTAAGTTAATACCTTTTAACGCTGCAAATTTATTACCACCCGTGTCATATACTTTTTCAATATTTTTTGCTTCTAGCACTGTTTTCATCTCGACATCCCTCATTTCATCTATTCTCTATTTTCAACTATATACACTCTCTACTCTTGCCACTATCGATGTTTCTTACACAAACATGACAGTTATGTAAGGCACATAAGTAAAGAAATCAAAAAGTTAACGTAATGAATTAAAGTACTTTGTTACTATAACATTGGGATATCATACCATCCATTCATTCTCCTTACAGGAACATTACAATTTTGTAAGGTAAAAAATGCACCTACAAAGTTGTGCACGAAATGTCGGATGGAGCTATTTCGTTCCTGCTATTCTATGTACAGAGGAGGTCATAATATGGATTCACTTAAAAATATGAATGCTGCAATGCGCTATATTGAAGATAACCTTACGAATGAAATTGATTTTAAAGAAGTTGCGAGGCTAGCTCTTTGTTCTGAGTATCACTTTAAAAGAATGTTTTCGTTTTTAGCAGGTATATCACTATCAGAATATATTCGCTGTAGACGTCTTACTCTCGCTGCCTTTGAACTAAAAAACAGCAATGTAAAAGTCATTGATATCGCTATAAAATATGGATACAACTCACCAGATTCATTCGCTCGTGCATTTCAAAACTTGCACGGTATAACACCTTCAGAAGCCCGAAATAGTAGCCATTCTTTGAAGGCTTATTCACCAATGACCTTCCAATTATCCATTCAAGGAGGAAATGAAATGAATTATCGAATTGAAGAAAAAGAGCCATTTCGAATTATAGGTATTACAAAACGAGTACCAATCGTTTTTAATGGTGTAAATGAAGAAATTGCTTCTATGTGGAAAAGTTTAAACCCAGAGTCTATTCAAACATTAAAGTCCCTTTCAAACATTGAACCTACTGGAATTATTAGTGCCTCTACTAATTTTTCTGAAGGAAGAATGGAGGAAAAAGGCGAACTCGATCACTACATTGGAGTAGCCACAACGAAAGATTGCCCAGAGCAATTCGTACAACTTGAAGTTGCAGCTTCAACATGGGCTATATTTGAAGCTGTCGGGCCGTTTCCTGATGCACTACAAAATGTATGGGGACGTATTTATTCTGAATGGTTCCCTTCTTCGAACTATGAACTAGCGGAAGGGCCGGAAATATTGTGGAATGAACAGAAAGATATATCTTCTCCAAACTTCAAAAGTGAAATTTGGATACCGGTTTTAAAGAAGTGATAACAAAAGGAAAGAGCTAGGCATTGTGCTTAGCTCTTTTTACATATTTGCTTACTCGTAAAAGTGTATATATTTCATCAGTTCTTCCATTCCTTTAAATTGGAGTAATAGTTGAGTGTTCAAGTTTTCTAAAGCCAACTGAAAGGAACGTTCAATTTTTCCATAAGGTAATGTTTCTAAATCATCTAGCAAGCTTTTCATATTTTCTATATAATACACGGTTTTTCTCAAACTGCTTATAACCAGTATTTTACGCAGTTCTGATATTGGAAACATTCTATAACCGTTTTCTTTATTTCTTTCTGAGTGGACTAACCCTTCATGTTCCCAATGACGGATAGCCGAAGTATTTACGCCTGCTATTTTTGCAGCCTCTCCAATGCTCATACGTTCACTTAACTCTACATTTTTATATTTAGTAAAATCAGCATTTCGAATCATGTTTAGTATTTCTTCTACTCGCTTTTTCTCCACCTGAATATTGAATTGCTGTTCATTAATTAACCAGAGTGCTTCTTCAAACTTTACGTTTTTAATCATCCTCATAACTTTATAAACAATAGGTATATCATATCCTTTTAATAATGCTCTAATGGTAATAAATGCTTGAAAGTGTATCGATGTATAAAACCGGTGATTACTTTCCGTTCTTGGCACAACAGGAATGAGATTTTGTTCTTCATATCTTCTCAAAGTTGTTGTGCTAACATTTAAGACATTCGCAATTTGTTTAGGACTATATGTCTTCATTTATTAACTCCTTTTTAAAGTTAAACCTTAAAGTGCTACATTAACATATTTCAAATAAAATCCTTATATATACGAGAAAAAAATCATAAATCCGGAAGATTGCATGAATGTTATATGATTTTAGTATAAACAATTTAGGAGTGATAGAAATGGAGAAAATCATAAAACTTACGGACGAATCAGTATTAAAGGTTGGTTTGGTTGGAAATCCAAAATTTAGAACAATCATGCTCCCAGTTGCTAAAGAATCTGTATATGGGCAAGATGCTGAAACTTTAAAGTTGTGGGGGGTAGATCCTGAATTTGGAAAACATTTTATTGATGGACTCATAGATAAGTTTCAGATTTTATATTTTGACTACGAAGGTCATCGTTTGCAACATCCAAATCCAGAGAATCTCACACCTGAAAATATAGTAAAAGACCTATTAACAATTGCTGACGAAATGAATATTAATAAGTTTAGTTATTATGGTTACTCTTGGTTAGCTTTAGCTGGGTTACAATTAGCCATTCGAACGGATAGATTAGACAGTATAATCATGGGCGGGTTTCCACCAATAGATGGTCCATATAAAGAAATGATGGTAGTAACAAATAAAACATACGAGCAAGCTGTGAATAATCACAATTCTCCTGTTATTGATCAAGCACATATTAATCCTGAAAAAATTGATTGGGATAACATACAGATAAAGATCGACATGAGTCAAACTAAACAGTTTGTTACAATGTACGAGAATTTGATGGAGTTTGATGATCAAGACATCCAACATAAACTAATCATTCCGAGATTAGCGTTTTCTGGGGAAAAAGACACTATTGTTTACGGTAAAAATTTTGGCAATGTAGTAGTTGATATTATTGGTATACTTCAAAAAAACAAACAAAAGTTAGAACATCTTGGATGGGATATAGAAATCTTAAGAGGAAATGATATGGATCACACTAAGGCTATGCAACCTATAACAGTTCTGTCATTGATAAAGCCTTGGTTAATTAAAAATTTGAATATAACTTATTAAATATAGTAATTCGAATACCCTAAAAACAAAGCTGCTCTTCCCTAAAAGGAAAAGCAGCTTTATTTACATTTTCAACTCTTCTTTATAAATACTATATGACTTTATTGTTGATACGATAATACATATTAATATGATTCCAATCCCCATAAAAATATTAAATGGATCTGGAAGCAAAGCCCCGGCATATATACAAAGTGAACCTATTACAAATACCCTCGAAGCAAATCTATGTGTTTTTCTCCAAACTACAGGATTTTCTAATGTCCAGTCCATTCGAATGCCTACTAACCCGTTCGGCTTCGTTTGTTGCATGTAATTACCTAGTACAAGAAACAATGTTCCAAGTCCAAAATTAAATGCAATTGAGCCCGATGCAATATAATTAGACGCTGCTAATAGCGCAAATAAGTTACAACCGAATCCTATTAAAAGAATTGCATAATGGACTGCGGAAAGGACTTTAGCATGCTGTTTATACTTATCTTTCGTTACATCAATATACCCAAGAGCTAGCCATATCAAATACAGCAACATCATGCTACCTATTGAAACAGAACTTGCTTCTACTTTAGAAAAATATCCATCTACTACTCCTGCCGCATTATAATGGCGTGGAATTTGTTCTGGTAAATATGGCCATACAATATACCATCCAATTGCAATGCCAATAATTAAACTCCATGGTAATACGTGTCTTTTCATCCTCTCTCCCCCATAATTTTTTATTAGGCCCCTATTTCTTTTTTATAAGCAACATAAGAATATCCCATCGTTAATCCTACTGCACCAATAATAATTCCAACCATTACGAAAGATTTCCACGCCACTGGTGCAAAAACACTTAAAATCATAATGATCCCCAATGCAACAAACACCTTTCCGCTAAAACGGTGCGTTTTTCTCCACACTTCTTCGTTACTTAATGTCCACGGTGTTTTTATACCTACAAAGTAGTTTGGTTTACATTGTGGTAAATAGTTTCCGATGACTATAAATAAAATACCCACTAATAATTCCGGCACGCGATTAATGAATAAATTGTATCCTAATCCACTTGTAATAATATCTATATTCCCTACAAATAGTAGCAGTAGTATCCCGTTATTCATCATCATAAAAGCTTTAGAAAACTTCTCGTAGTTCGCTTTCTTTGGATCAATCTTTGGTAACACGTTTAGAAAAATATATAAAACAATCATAATTCCAACCATAGAAAGCATTCCATACGATTTAGAAGAATATCCATCTACTTTACCGCCGCTCCAATGCGTTGCAATTGTATCCGGTAAATGTGGCCAAGCAAACGCCCAAGCTAAACAAGTTATAACAATTAATAAGATTGCAAAAAGATGCTTTTTCATTTCCCCTCTTCCCCCTTATTCGTAAATGTAAACACCCAAGTCAATAAATCTTGAAAGACCGTTGTGTTTAAAGAGTACATAACGAATTGCCCTTTCTTTTCATCTTGAATAAGTTCAGCATTTTTAAGTGCATTTAAGTGGTGTGAAATACTTGGTTTTGTCATATTGAAATGTTCAGCAATCTCACCAGCGGTTAGATCGCCTTCTTTTAATAAGTCTAAAATTTTTCGCCTTGTTGGATCTGCTAATGCTTTGAATGCTTGATTCAATGTCTTTCTTCCTTTCGATAATTAGACATTTAGATATTTATCTAAATATTAAACCAATTACCGTTATTTGTCAATTTCATCCAGCGCCCTTTTTACTTTTCTCACTTTTAACCTATACTGTTTACTAGCTTATCTTTCAACATAATGAAAAGACTTGAAACACATGATACACTATAGCTACAATTGTTTTTTTTGAGGAGGAATATACATATGTATAAAATTTTAATCGTTGAAGACGATCCAAATATTTCATCATTACTGCAATCTCACATTCAGAAGTACGGTTATGAGGCTGTGGTAGCGGAGAATTTCGATGATATTATGGAATCGTTTAACGCAGTGAAACCCCATCTTGTTTTACTTGATGTAAACTTACCGAAATTCGATGGTTTCTACTGGTGCCGTCAAATTCGTCATGAATCTACTTGTCCAATTATTTTCATTTCAGCGCGTGCTGGTGAGATGGAACAAATTATGGCAATTGAAAGCGGTGCGGATGATTACATTACAAAACCATTCCACTACGACGTTGTAATGGCGAAAATCAAAGGACAATTACGCCGTATTTACGGTGATTATGCACCAAATATTTCGGAACGTATCGTTGAAGTAGAAGGATTAAAACTATTCCCTGAACGTCCAGAAATTCACTTCGGATCTGAACAAGTTCTTTTAACGAAGAAAGAAGCTATTTTAGCTGAAATGTTATTATCTAAATTTCCTCGTACAGCGAGCCGTGAAGATTTATTAGCTGCGCTTTGGGATGACGAAAGCTTCGTTGAGGAAAATACATTAAACGTAAACATTACACGTCTTCGTAAAAAGTTTAATGAGCTTGGCATTGAGAACTCTATTGAAACAGTACGTGGACTTGGATATCGCTTTAACGCAACTTGGAGTGAATAAGCATGAAGCTATTTTTACGTGATCATTTTGCATTTTTCCTACTGTACGTTTTAAACTTCGGTATCATTTTCGTTCTTTATGATGCAGTAGATGGATTTCAAAACAATAAATTTTACTTCGTCGTTTTAAGTTTATATTTATTTATTTGTTTCCTCGCTTACCGTTACGTTCGCAATCGTAGAATGTACCATAGATTAAGTGAGCAACCAGAAAAAATGGAAGATGCGTTTATTGAAAGAGCGACTGCTCCGATGCCTCACGGTGTCAATGAACTCGTGCGTACGCAGTACCGCCTCTTCCAAAAAGAACTACAATCGTATGAAGTAAAACAACAAGAACATCAACTATTCATTAACCATTGGGTACATCAAATGAAGACACCTGTTTCTGTTATGCAGCTTATGGTGCTAGAAATGGAAGACGAGCATTTAATTCCAAAGTTTAAAAAAGAATTAGAGCGTCTAAACCAAGGGCTTGATATGGCTTTATACATGGCTAGGTTAAATAACTTCCATGAAGATTTCCATGTCGAGACGATTTCATTAAAAGATACGGTAACAAAAAATATTAATGGATTAAAAGAACTATTCATTCGTAATGGTGTCTTCCCTGTTTTAGAAGTCCATTCTGATTTAAAAGTTGCTTCTGATGCGAAATGGCTAAAATTTATCATCTATCAATTAATGACAAACGCTGTTCGTTACTCCGGTGAGCGCGGAAAGAAAGTTTTCTTATCTGCTTACCGAAACGGAAAAGATATTATTTTAGAAGTTCGTGATGAAGGTGTTGGTATTCCACAAGAAGATATTCGAAGAGTATTTGAACCGTTTTACACTGGGAAAAACGGTCGCGCCTTCGGAGAATCTACTGGTATGGGACTTTATATTGTAAGTAAAATTTGTGATTATTTAGGTCACTCTGTCAAACTAGATTCTGAAGTTGGTAAAGGAACGACCATTAAAATCATCTTCCACAATGCTGCAAATAATCAAGCAGAACATACGGAGAAGGTGACCGAAGTATGATCGTAACATATGCAAGCAAAATGTATGAGAACTCACTCTCATACATTTTTTGCAATACAACTACTTCTATATCTTCTAGCCGGAGGTATAATCTATGACATTTTGGCAATTTGCATTTAAAAACGTCACGCGCAACTCCAGAGCTTATTTTGCTTACTTTGTAAGTAGCTCCTTTTCCATTGCTGTGTTCTTTTCGTTTGCTGTTTACTTATTCCATCCGAAATTACAAAACTTTGACATGACCTCTGAAATTTCAGGATTAATGATATTTTCAGAAGTAGTAATTGTATTTTTCTCTTTCTTCTTTTTACTATATTCCATTGGTACTTTTTTAAAAGTTAGAAAAAAACAATTTGGTATTTTGACCATTTTAGGAATATCGAGAAAACAATTACATCGTCTTATTTTTATGGAGAATATGTTAATCGGGATTTTATCTATCTTTTTCGGCATGCAGTTTGGAGTTGTTTTTTCTCAATTTTTTTTATTAGTAACAGCCAAACTTACCCATGTTCCAGGAATATATTTATACGGGCCTACTAACGCGTTTATTTTAACAACCATTGTTTTCCTTAGTCTTTTTATCATTGTATCTGCATTCACACCAATGCTTATTCGTACAAAAAAAGCAGTACACCTTTTAAAAACAAATGGTGGAAAACAAAAAGAAAGAAAACCATCCATACTTGTTTCATTATTTGGTGCGATTTGTTTATTTGGTGGTTATGCGTTAGCTGGAAATCCTAAATATTTCGTATCAGTAAGCCCGCAAATCGGTGTTATATATATGGTTTCAAGTATTTTCGTTATCCCAACGCTTGTTACAATTGGAACATATTTCTTCTTTTCACAAATTAGTTTCTTACTTATTTATATTTTAAAGAAAAGAAGGAAGTTTTATATGAAACGGATTAATATGCTTTGGATTTCGGATTTAGCAAGCCGTATTCGAACGAATATTAATATGCTGTTTATTGTAGCGATGCTATCTACAATTGCTTTCACAATGATTACGTTTCTATATGGATTCGGGAAATTTATTAAGCTAGAGGTGAATAGAACTTCTCCTTTTCCAATTTCTTATTTTTCTTATGATGCGAACCCTTTTGTTACAGAACATTTAAATTGGCTCGAGCAACAATTACAAAAAGAGCATTTCCCTTATCAAAAAATAAAAGCTGATATATATGAAACACCACTAAAAGAAGATAAAGATATAGCTATTTATAATGACGTATACGCAATTAAGCAAAGTGACTATAACAAACTTGCAGATTCTTTACGAATGAAACAACTATTTATGGATGATAACGAAGCATATGTGCTAACAGGGACATCTTATATCACCATATTCAACGAATTTGAGCAAAGCTACAAAAGAGATTACATTACACTCTCTAGTACAAATACGAAATTACGAGTAAAAGGTTATGAGCATGTAAACGCAATCCCATCTGACTTTTCATATCAAACGATAGTGTTGCCTGATATTATCGTAAATAACTTACCTAACACCGTAAAACATATATCAGCATACAATTACAAAATTCAAAACTGGGAACAGACATATGAAATTGCTGATAATTTTATAGAAAAAGTGCAAAAAGATCGAAATAAATCCCAGTATGAAGGACCTCTTATTCGTTCCTTTGAATCAGCAGGATCGTTATACAAAATAACATCAGGCAGTGCTGCATTTTTCCTAATTGGGACATTTTTAGGAGTTATTTTCTTCATTGGAGCTGGTAGCGTTCTTTACTTTAGAATGTATACGGATTTGACGAACGAACAAGAGAAATATATAACGATTTCTAAAATCGGTGTAACAGATACAGAGATGAAACGATCTGCAACCATTCAACTTAGTATTTTATTTTTCATTCCGTACATTATGGCATCCATTCATACAATGTTCGCAACAAAAATGCTACAAGATGTAATTGGTTTATCTCTGTTCAAAGAAGTTTCAGCCGTTCTTATTATTTTTGGATTCGTTGAAATCGTATTTTTCTTATTCATTCGTTCACTTTATATGCAAAAATTATCACATTACACGAGTGGACAAAATATTTAAAACAAACTTGATGAAAAGAGTATCTCTCATACTCTTTTCATCTTCACCCTATTAGGAGGTTTAGGTGAATGACATTTTGGCAGTTTGCATTTAAAAACGTGACGCGGAACGCCAGAGCTTATTTCGCCTATTTTGTAAGCAGTGCGTTCTCCATTGCAATCTTTTTCTCATTTGCAGTTTATTTATTTCATCCGAAATTGCATATGACAGACGTTAATTATTATCTGAACATATTAATGACAATTTCAGAGGTTGTCATTGTGTTCTTTTCATTTTTCTTTTTACTGTATTCAATCGGGACGTTTTTAAAAGTACGAAAAAAACAGTTCGGGATTTTAACAGTACTTGGCATATCTCAAAAACAATTAAAACGACTCATATTTATAGAAAATATGTTAATTGGTGTTCTTTCTATATTTTTTGGCATTCAACTTGGAGTTGTCTTTTCACAGTTCTTTTTGTTAGTTACCGCCAAAATTACACACGTACCTGGTTTATATTTATATGGGCCTACAAGTGCTATCGTTTTAACTATCATCATCTTTCTTGGGCTCTTCATTCTCGTATCATCTTTTACACCGATGCTCATTCGTACGAGAAAAGCCGTACGTCTTTTGAAAGAAGGAACACAACAAAAAGAAAGAAAAGCATCCGTGCTCATCTCTCTATTTGGTGCGACGTGTTTAATATGTGGATATGCGTTAGCCGCAAATCCGTTGTATTTTATGTCGCTAGGTGACATCATTGGGCTTTTATATGCCGTCTCTAGTATATTTGTCATCCCATCCCTTATTGCAGCTGGAACATACTTTTTCTTTTCACAAATTAGTTTTTTACTTATTCGTATTTTAAAAACGCGAAGAACGTTTTATATGAAACGAATTAATATGCTTTGGATTTCTGATCTAGCATCACGTATTCGGACGAATATTAATATGCTCTTTATTGTAGCGATGCTATCGACGCTCGCTTTTACAATGATTACATTCTTATATGGATTCGGGAAGTTTACAAAGTTTGATGCGATTAGACAAAACCCTTTCCCGTTTACGTATTTATCGCATACTGAAAATACGTTAGCTGATGAACATTTAAACTGGTTAGAGCAGAAATTTAATGAAGAGCATTTTACTTATATGAAATTTAAAACGGATATATATGAAGTATCTTCAGCTGAAGATAACACGCAGCTCTATTACGCAATTAAACAAAGTGACTATAATGTACTTGCTAAGGCTTTAAATTGGGAAACGCTCACAGTAAATAAGAATGAATCTTATATTCTTATGAAAGACTTAGATGATCAAGTTATTGGAACGCTTCATAATAAAGAACAGAAAAATACTCTTACACTTACTCAAAACAATTTACAACTACAAGTGAAAGAATATAAAAGTTATAGCCCATTCCCAAATAGCTTAATATACAAATTACTCATACTATCTGATGAAAATGTAGAAGCCTTATCCACCGTTTCCAAACAAATGAGTGTATATAACTTCAAAGTTACGGATTGGGAAAAAGCACATAATATCGGTTCATCGTTTATAACAAAAATCGATAACGATAATGCAGCAATTCAAGCAGAGCACCCGCCTTTCCATGCAAGTGAAGCGAGCGATTCTCTATACAAAACAAAACTAAATGTCGCTTCATTCTTCTTAATTGGTACTTTCTTAGGTGTTATTTTCTTTATCGGTGCTGGTAGTGTTCTTTACTTCCGAATGTATACAGATTTAACAAATGAGCAAGAAAAATATATAACGATTACGAAAATTGGCTTAACTGAGACTGAAATGAAACGTTCAGCGACAATTCAGCTTGCGATTCTTTTCTTCGTGCCTTACATTATGGCATCAATCCATACGATGTTTGCGACAAAGATGTTACAAGAAATATTACATCTCTCGTTCTTCGCTGAAATTACAGTCGTACTTATGATTTTTGGAACAATTGAAATTTTATTTTTCCTTTTAATTCGTTCCTTTTATATGCAAAAATTATCACAACACATTAAGTTTTAAAAAGTAGAAAGGTGATTACTATGGAAGAAGTATTACACATAAAAAACGTCTCAAAAGTATATGAGGGAAAAGTCCCTCATACTGCTTTAAAAAATATAAATTTACACGTGGATAAAGGTGAATTCGTTGCCATTATGGGACCATCTGGTAGCGGGAAATCTACATTTTTAAACGTTATCTCTACAATCGATTCTCCGACTTCTGGTGATGTCGTGATTAACGGAAAAAAACCGCACACATTTCGTAGAGAGAAGTTAGCTATTTTCCGCCGCCAAGAGTTAGGATTTGTTTTCCAAAACTTTAACCTACTAGATACACTAACAATCGGTGAAAATATCGTACTACCTTTAACATTAGATAATGTTCCATTAAAAGAAATGGATGAAAAGCTTGATAACATTTCAAAAAAGCTTGGAATTGATCATATTTTGGACAAGCGTATTTTTGAAGTTTCCGGGGGACAAGCACAGCGTACCGCAGTAGCACGTGCTGTCATTCATCATCCTTCACTTCTACTTGCCGATGAACCGACAGGAAACTTAGATTCAAAAGCGGCAATTGACGTAATGGAGCTATTTACGAAATTAAATAAAGAAGAAGATGCAACGATTTTAATGGTTACCCATGATCCGTTTGCAGCAAGTTATTGTAACCGTGTTATTTTCATTAAAGATGGAGAGCTTTACAATGAACTACACCGCGGATTGTACCGTGAGAAATTTTATCAAGAAATATTAGATGTTTTAGCATTATTAGGAGGAAGACGTGGATGACATTTTGGCAATTCGCATTTAAAAATGTCTCACGTAATTCGAAAGCATATTTCGCTTATTTCGTAAGTAGTGCGTTTTCGATAATGGTTTTCTTTTCATTTACTGTATACGCGTATCATCCGCGCTTACAAATTATGAATAAATTACAAGAACAAGATCCGCTCATGAACTTAACCGGCATGGCACAGTTTGTTATCGTTTTGTTCTCGTTCTTCTTTCTCTTATATTCTATTGGGACGTTTTTAAATGTACGGAAACAGCAATTTGGCGTTTTAACTGTTCTCGGTATATCTCAAAAACAATTAAAACGTCTTTTGTTTACTGAAAATATGATCATTGGAATGCTTGCTATTTTTGCTGGTATTCAAGGCGGTCTTGTTTTTTCTAACTTTTTCTTACTCGTTACTTCTAAATTAACAAACGCAAAAGGCCTCTATTTATATTGGCCTACAGAAGCAATTATCGTTACAACAATAACTTTTATTATTTTATTTCTTATCGTATCTACGTTTACACCGATGTTCATTCGTACTCGTAAAACAACTCGATTAATTAAAAATAATAAAAAGGAAAAAAACGAAAAAAGACCGTCTATACTCATTTCACTATTTGCCTTAATTTGTTTAGGACTATGCTATTATATTGCTGGTTATCCGCAAAGTTATATAACAGAAAAAAATTTACAAAACGGCTCTGCCCTCCTTATTATTTTATCTATTTTGCCGCTCGTAGTGGTGGGAACATATTTATTCTTTTCACAAACGTTTCTTCTCTTTATCTTTATTTTGAAAAAGCGGAGAAAGTTTTATATGAAGCAAATAAATATGTTATGGATTTCAGATTTAGCTAACCGTACTCGTAGTAATATTAATGTACTCTTTATCGTTTCTATGCTATCTGCACTTGCATTTACGATTATTATCGGATTATTTGCTACTAATAATAATACGAAAGCAATGATATTAGAACGCCGTCCTTTCCCCTTCACATATACGTCTACAGGGGAAAATGCACTTGAACAAAAACATATTGCTAAAATTGAAACGGAGCTTACAAATGCTAATTTTCAATACAACAAACATAAGTCTACATTGTTAAAAGATACCGCTTTAAAAGAAGACATTGCTCTTATGAAAATGAGTGATTATAACACGCTTGCGAAACAATTAAGGAGACCCGAAATACATCTTGATTCTACACAAGTTTATATTATTTCTCGTTACTCACCAGAGCTCTTAAATCTTGTATCAAATCCATTCGCAAAACAAAATACAATTACAATTGGATCTAATAAAAAAGAATTTCATATTAAAGGATTTATTAATAAATCAATTGAACCAGCCTTCGCATTCCCTTATTTAATGGTTGTACAAGATGATGTATTCAATAATATGATTCCTCATATTGAAACAACCATAGTGTATAATTACTTCGTTGAAAACTGGGAAAATGCGATTGCTCCTACGAAAAATATATTAAAACATATTAGAAATGATACAGATAACTTCTATGAGGCACACAAAAATGCGGAAACTGATTTTCAACCCCATTTAATATTTATACAGCGGCCGATGACCTAAAATACAGCAAAGGAAATTCAATTGCTACTTTCTTTATTTGGGCATTTCTCGGCTCTATTTTCTTTATCGGAGCAGCTAGTGTTTTATATTTCCGTATGTATAATGACTTAACAACTGAGAGACAAAAGTATATTACGATTACAAAGCTTGGTTTAACAGAAACAGAAATGTTTCGTTCTGCAACGATTCAATTAGGAATTTTATTTTTCGTCCCTTACATCGTTGCTGGTATTCACACGTTATTTGCAGTTAAGTTTTTACAAAGCATGTTCTCTTTCTCATTACTAAAAGAGACATGTATCGTACTCACCTTTTTCGGGATTATCGAGATCATTTTCTTCTTCTTAATCCGTTCTCTGTACATTAATAAATTATCACAGCATATAAAAATATGAATAAAATGGCCTTGTGCGTATTGCACAAGGCCATTTTCAATAGTTTTTAATAATTAGCAGCAATATCCGCCGTAGCCGCCAGCATAACCGCCATAACCACCATAGCCACAACCGCCGCCTCCGCCGAAGCAGCTAGCACCGATGATAATTAATAAAATAAACAATACGATTAGAAGCGCAAAACCGCCTCCGCAACCATGTCTGCGGTTACAATCATCATGTCTGTGTTCACACTTTTCGCTCATTACCCTATTCCTCCTTTAGTATCATTCATAACAAGTTCACCTTGCTCTAAATGAGGGGATTCCATTTATATTATGTTTTCAGGGCGAATAGGAAGCTTGGCTTACCTAAAAACGGGCTTGTTTCAGAAAATGAGCCTTATCAAGATGTAGGTATAAAACATTTGACATACTAATAATTTCTTACTAATATTTAATTGAACGATCAATTAATTTTTTGATTATACATTCAAATTATATAAATCAGGAGTTGAATAGCGTGACTGATTCTTTTATTGCAGAGGCTAGGCGTGAACAAATTATTCTTGCATGTATTGATACATTAGAAGAGGTTGGATATAACAACTTAAGCTTAACGAAGGTGGCAAAAAAGGCTAAGATTAGTACCGGACTTATTTCTTATCATTTTAATGATAAGCTTTACCTTATGAATCGCACATTACAATTTTTAGTTGCCAAGCAACATGAATTTATTAGTAATCGAGTGCTATTAGCTCAATCTGAAATAAATAAACTAGAGGCTTTTATTGAAGCACATTTGGCTTATCAAGAAACTCATTACAAAAATAATATTGCCTTAATTGAGATTGTCTTTAATGCAAGAAATGAAGAGAACGTTCCTTATTACAGAATCGAAGACGACGAAGAGGAGGATGCTCTTAGAACGATGTTATTAGATATTTTGAAGACTGGTCAACAAAATGGCGTGTTTTCCGATTCTTTCCAAACCGACACATTAGCTTCATTTATTTTAGGAGCAATCGAAGAAAGAATGCTGAAGGCAAATTCATCTATATCCATAGAAAATTACTCAGATGAGCTCATAAAAATGGTGAAGAAACTCACTGTTTAAAACATGCCTGGTTAAAAAAAATATATAAGAAAGGATGAACTACACATGAAAAAGGCATCTGTCATTGGATTAGGTTTTTTAGAAAAATTACTTGCTATAGCAAGTCCCATCCTTTTAGGCGTTATTGGATATTTTTCCCCTAAATTAATAGAGATTATAAAAAAGATTCCTCTCTTTTCTGATTCAAAAATTATAGAACTTTTACATTCTATTAACCCCTTCTGGCTTCCTATTATCCTCATGCTAATTGGTGTTATTGCAGGAATTTTATTTTCTTTAATTATTTATATTGAAGCTTTAAAAATGAACATTACTTCGGAAAGCATTCACGTGAATAAGGACGATCAAAAGAAACAAATCACCAGATCAAATGTAAAAGCCGTTTTTGTAGATAAGCGTCAAGTGGTTATCATTGATCAAGAAGACCGAGAATGGTTACGTGAAACATCTGACATTACCCCAAGCAAAATTAAAGATACTTTCTTAATGCACGGCTTCCCCTGGGTGGAACAAGATCCTTATAAACATGAGTATAGCTTATGGAAATTAGAGGATGAGCGATTTAATAAAAGCATAAATACTATTTTGTATGAAAGACGAAATGCCCTTCGAGAAGGAAACTCGAAAAAAAAGAAGCATTTACGCAAAGATTTGAATGAGCTAGGAGTCTTTGTCAAAGACGATGGAGAAGATCAGTATGTCCGTTCCATTAAGTAATAGAAAGCACAAAAAACGAATAAAACCTACAGAGAAATTACATTTCCTCTGTAGGTTTTATTCGTTTAAATCTGATCTCCTCTCCTAAAGAAACATATTCAACAAAAGAGCAAAACCAAATGCAATAAATGATAACAATGTCTCGAGTACCGTCCACGTTTTAAACGTTTCCTTCACCGTCAAACCTAAATACTCTTTTACAAGCCAGAACCCTGCATCATTTACGTGAGAAAACATCAATGATCCTGCACCGGTTGCAATAACAAGCAACTCTAAATTCACACCAGACATGTGCTGAATAACTGGTGAAACAATCCCTGCTGCTGTCGTTAATGCTACTGTCGCTGAACCTGTTGCAATTCGAATTAATCCAGCTACCATGAAAGCTAATACAATTGGTGATAACGATATATGTTCTGCCATTTGCGCAATGGCCGTTCCAACGCCACTTTCAATTAATATTTGTTTAAATCCACCGCCTGCACCGATAATTAAAATAATGGAACCGACCGGTAATAAACTTTCGTCTGTTAATTTTTTAATCATCTTTTTATTAATTCCTTGTTTGATACCAAGTAAATAAAATGCTGCGAAACATGAAATAAGTAAGGCGATTACTGGACTTCCTATAAACACGAAAAATTCAGTCATTTTTTTCGGTAATGAAATATATGGTGCAACTACTGATAAAATCATCAATACAACTGGTAGTAAAATAATAAAGAATGAAACTTTACGACTCGGCAAATCAGTTGAGACAGTCGTAACTCGAATAAGCTCTGGTTCATTTTCAGGTATAACCCTTTTATGTACCCACTTTGCAAATATCGGTCCTGCGATAATGGCTGTTGGTAACGCGATAATTAATGAATATAAAAGTACCTTTCCTAAGTTCGCGTTATAAATACCGATTGCTGTCATCGCCCCTGGATGCGGAGGCACGAGCCCGTGAACAATAGATAATCCTGCAATGACAGGTAACGCAATTAATAATATATTTTGCTTCGTCGTTTTTCGAATGGAAATAACAAGTGGTAATAAAATGACGATCCCCACTTCAAAAAACACTGGAATCCCTATAACAAATCCTGCAAATAACATAGCCCAAGGTAGTTTCCTTACACCGAAAAATCGAATAAAGAAATCTGCCACTTGCATGCCGGCCCCTGAATCGGACATCATTTTCCCTAAAATTGTTCCGAGAGCTAAAATACCAACTAAATGCCCTAGTACACTACCAACACCAGTTTCATAGGCAGTCACTATTTTCGTTAAGTTCAGTCCAGACATGATAGCTAAAAACAAACTCGCAACTGTTAAACTAATAAATGCATGCCATTTCCACCATGATACCCCTAAAATAACAATCGCAATTGCAAGTAACGTGACGATTAATAAGTATATATCCATCTCCCATTCTCCTTACTTTATAAAGTGAAACTTTAATCAGTGGGGGTTTTGTTCATCCCCCACTGATTATTAGTTGAACCAATCGGACGTTTATGGACAGTTGATCTCCCACCTAACTTCTTTGCTCCAACTGAATTTTGAGGTGGGAGTTTTACTGTCCGTTAACGCGGGATAAAAAAAGAGGGAAAATCCCCTCTTTTTTATACGTCATAATTCACTACATAATGCTGCATTTCTGTATTGTAGTAGCCTTCGCTATATTCAATTATTTCGCCAACTTCATCGTAAGAATAACGCATGCGTTTTAATAGCGCTGTCCCCTCTTTTTCACCTAGCGCTTCTGCAACGAAAATAGGCGCGAGTCCAACAGCGAATTCATCTCTGAAGTTTTCTAAATGAATACCTCGGTCTTCAACTAAATCATAAAGCGATTGCAAGTCAAAATCCGATAAATCTGAACTTGCCATTCCTGCTGAGAAATAGTGCGTATAATGAATGTACGGTGCATCATTTAACGTATATAAACGTTCAATACGAAAACTCTCCTTACCGAATAATCGAAATGGCACTGTTCCTTCTTCATTCTGCACAATTTCTGCTTTTAGCAATTTCTTCTGTACTTTATATCCTTCTTCCACTAACACTTCAGTAAATTTCTTACCCTTTGACAGTTTTGTCGCAGAAGTATTGCGGATGACTTTCGTTCCTTTACCGCTTTTCTTTTCCAAATATCCTTCTTGAGCGAGTTCTTTAATCGCATTTCGCACTGTAATTTTACTCACTTTGAACTCTTCTTCTAACTGCGGTTCGGAAGGAATATTCGTATGAATCGCATATACACCATGCAATATTCGATCACGAATAATATTTTTTATTTGCAAATATAATGGTCCTTTTTTTCTCGTTACGTTCACCGTTACACCCACTACCTTTCTACATCACCTACTGATGCCGTCATTGCCCGAAGTATATCCTTCTCTGATGACATTGGCGTATCACCGACGATTGTATGTGCTAGCATTCCAGCTGCTGACGCAAATGAAACAGCTTTCTCTGGTGCGAACTCCTTTATCTCGCCATGAATAATTCCGCTCGTATAAGCATCTCCAGCACCTATTCTATCATATACAGAAAACGTAAGTGTTTTTGCAAAAGTGAACGTTCCATCTTTACATATAAACCCGCGAAGCGAATGTGTATTATCACTGTTAATAGAGCGATGAGTACCAGCGATTGTAGCGATATGATACGTTTCAGCTACCTTTGGAATAAGATCAACAAGTTGCGCCTCTCGCTCCGTTTCTTCGGTTTTTATTCCTAAAACAAACATTGCATCTTTTTCGTTCATCATAACGATATCAGCAAGTCCCAGCATTTCTTCATAATGCGGTTTTGCCTGTTCATATCCGTCTTCTCCCCAAAGTGATGGACGATAATTACAATCAAAAACGACGGTTCCTCCGTTTTCTTTAACTGCTCTCGCTAAAGACTTCATATGATGGCGCACCGTATCATTCATCGCAAGTGTAATACCGCAAAAATGAACGATATCAATTTCCTTAGCAATTTCTTCAAATTGGTACATCTCTTCAGACGCCGTATTGAAGCTACTTTCTAGTCGATTCGAATACGTAACGCGGCTTGCACGTGCACCGAATCCATTTTCTAAAAAATACATACCTACATATTTACCGCCTCTTGAAACAAGAGAAGTTTGAATCCCTAACTTTTGAATGTAAGATACAGCTGCATCTCCAACCGAATTTTCCGGTAAAGTTGAAATAAGAAGCCCTTCATGCCCTAAGTGAGAAAGTGCCGCTGCAACGTTCACACCTGTACCTGAAAATGAGTAATTTAACGTGTTAGCTTGCGACAACAATTCATATCCAGGTACTTGCAGGCGCATCATTACTTCGCCGAACGCTGCAATTTTCTTACGCATATTGATCAACTAGCTTCTTCACGACTGCTAATAATTCACGCACATCTTCTACTTTCGTGTTACCAGTTTCTTTATCAATAATAGAAGAGTACACGTGCGGGATAACTTGCTCTACATTTGCTTCAAGCGCAATACGTACAATTGTTTCGAAGTTTTCTTTATCAATTCCGCCTGTTGGCTCTAATGCGAATCCTTCTTCCGCACAAGCTTTCGCAACTGCGCGATATTCTTCTTCGTGAGCTAGCCCTTTCATTGGGAAGTACTTCAATGAATTTCCGCCCATATCACGTACAAGTGCGATCGCTGTTTTAATTGGAACGATTGCTTTTTCTTCTCCAGCCGCACTAATTGGGCCAGTAGAAATATTTACGTAACCTACTTTTCCTGTTGGCGATACTAAACTATTAATCCAGCTATCTTTTTCGCCAAGATTTGCACGTGTCGCTCCAACTGAAGGGAACACTTGGTTAATATGACTGCCAGGATAATGCTTCGCAATTTCAGCGACAACTGCCGCTTGGCGATTATCTCCTGCACCTAGTCCGATTGATACAGCGTCATCAATTTCTTTTCCGTATGCTTTCATCGCTGTAACAGCTTCTTCTACAGTTGCATAATCTTTTGATAAAACACCTACTACTACATATCCTTCTGCTGCTTCAAAAATATCTTTCGCATTTTGGATATTGTTTGCCAATACATTTAATGCTACGCGGTCTTTATAAAAACGTTTTTGAATGTTTGTCATTTTAGTTTCCCCCTACAATTTCTCTCAATTTTTCTTCAATCACATATATGTCATCACCTTGAAGTGGACGTGGATCAATATCAAAGAATCCTTGTCTTACTCCGTAATCACGTGTATAAATGGCAATTTCCCCTTCGCGTAATGCAGTCACAACATCTTTTGCTGATTTATTTAATTCTTTCTCGTTAATATGAATACGAGCTCGAAAGATTGCTCTTCCAGCTTCATCTTGAACGATCGTTACATTTACACCATTTAATTCTTTTAGCGGCATAAGTATTTGTAGCAATTCTTTTTCTTGCTCGCTCTTATCTTCTTTTACTCCGTACTCATCAAGTGCTTGAAGTAAACCAAAAGTTGTTTCTTTCCCAACTTTCATGCTTCTTCCAATGCAATGTAATTGCACTTTCAGCCATTCAATATACTTTCTTTTACCGCCCACAATACCAGAAGTAGGTCCTTCAATTGCCTTTGAACCGCTATAAATAGCAAGATCTGAATACTTCACATATTTTTGAATGTCTTCTTCAGCTGCTGCATCCACGATAAGTGGTACTTTATTTCGCTGCGCAACTTCCCATGCTTCTTCAACAGAAATCATATTTTTTTGCACTGCATGATGTGATTTCACATACAGAATCGCTGCTGTATTTTCACCAATTGCATCTTCAATATGCTCTGCTTTCCCTTCATTTGCATAGCCAACTTCTACAAGTTTACCGCCGCCTAAGTAAATCATCGTTTCAACAGGAGCACCGTATTGAACGTTATGACCTTTTAACATAATCACTTCGTTTTTCGCGATTACTTCTTGATGAAGTCTTTCACTTTTACGGTGATTTCCTTCTGTAACGATACCAGCGATAGAAAGCGCAATTCCACTCGATGCTGAGTTCACAACGACCGCTGCCTCTGAATCTAGAATTCTCGCAATATGGTCTCCCGCTTTATCTACTAAATCAGTAATTTCCACATAATTTTGTCCCCCATGTTTCATCGCATCCATTACTGTATCTGTAGGAGCAGATACACCTAAAATACTCATTCTACCGCTCGCATTAATTACTCTTTTTAATCCGTACTTAGCATTCAATGAATGACCCATTAATTACAACCCCTTTCGTATCAATCCTTCTTTCAGCAATGCGCTGATCCCCTTCTGAATCAATTAACGTAACCTTCTCATCTTTCACCGTAAATAAAGTTAAGTTTGCAATATCTCCTTCTTGAATGCGGCCAAGCTCTGGTTTTTTCAGCCACTCTGCTGCATTTTTCGTAACCGCGTCAATTACTTCTTCTAGCGGATAACCTAAGTAAAGGAATTTCGAAAGAACGTGAGCCATACTATACACGGGACCATGCACGCGATTCTTCCGGTAAATATCTGTACTAATCGTATTAAAAGCAATACCGTGATGCTTCGCCGCCTCTGCTACTTTAAAAGAAAAACTAGCATTACCGTGACCAACATCTAAATGAACACCACGCTTCACTGCATCTAGTAATACAGGTAGCGGTTTCCCTTCTTCATCAAATAAATTATTTTCTTTCCCGTTTAAGTAATGTGTAATCACATCATCTTTTTCTAAAAGAGGTACAACTTCCTCTATACGGGGAGGCGCTGAACCGATATGTACCATAATCGGTAATGATGTTTCTCGAGATAAAGCGCGCGCTACATGCAGCGGTTCAATTCCACTATCACAAACGACACTTTTACTCATTCTCGCCTTTAACCCAACGATTACATCTTTATACTTTTCTACTGCTTCTATCGCTTTCTCTTTATCTATCCATTCCATATTGGATAATTCATCAATTCGTTTCAAACCGATGCGAGAAATATTTAAAAAGGCAAATAAATTTGTCTTTGCCTGCTCTCTACTTTTTACTAAATCTGCAATGCGATCAGCACCGCAACTACCCGCATCAACAATTGTCGTTACCCCTTGCTTAACGCCAATTTCATCTACCTCATCGCCATACGGATCAAACTCTGGAAAAGCGTGAACGTGCAAATCAATCCAGCCACTCGATACGTAAGTACCAGAGTAATCAAGAACCTTTCCAGCCTCGCCAGCACCAGCTTTCGTCACCTGTGCGATTTTGTTATTTTCAATTACAATGTCAATCTCTTCCCCGTTCACACGTTTCACATTACGTAGTACGAATCGTTCTGTCATTGTATTTCCACCCTTTTCTATAAGAAGCCATAAGAATACGCTTACATTAAAGTTTCATTTTTATATCTCTTTCACACGTTTAGCGTAACACAAAAAAAGGGAGAAGTAAATATAACGTTATAATGTTTAAAAATACATAAAAAGATGCTCCTCCAAAATGCAATAGTATAGGAAATTATATCAACGATTTTTTGAATATATCTATCATAACTTACAATATATCAACGATTTTTCAATTATATCTATCATAACTTATAATATATTAACGATTCGACAAAGAATATCGATTTACCGACAAAAAACGTCACTTCCTTTCTTATATAAGAAAAGGCTGTTCCAAATGGCACAGCCTTTTTCTCTATTCCTGAACCGTCACAATAACCCCATCCATATTGTTCCCGGAAATTTCATACTGCTTGTTTGCTGGAACGTTCACTTTCGTATTCTCAGAAACTTTATAATAAGAAACAGTATATTTCTTACCTTCTACTTCAGTTGAAACCTCTTTTTCCTCTTTTAAAAACTCTAAATATTCCTCTAGTGTAAAATTCTTTTTTTGCATAATTGCGCTATGAGGTAGGCCGACATAACGGATATGCCATGGCTCATATTGAATTCCAGTAATGTTACTTTTATTTTTCGGATAACGTAATACAAAGCCATGCTTCCATACGTTCTCTTCAATCCATTTTCCTTCAGGCGCTTTCTCCATTTTCTTTTGAGTAGACCCAATGTCCAGTGATAATCCTAAATTATGTTCACTGTATCCTGCTGGAAGTGCATAATCAGATCCCATTTTTTCAT
The DNA here is from genome assembly GCF_022663635.1 of Bacillus cereus group sp. BfR-BA-01356. Taxonomy (NCBI): domain Bacteria; kingdom Bacillati; phylum Bacillota; class Bacilli; order Caryophanales; family Bacillaceae; genus Bacillus; species Bacillus cereus group sp. BfR-BA-01356. The sequence goes on from NZ_JAKUFX010000020.1 coordinate 29,653, forward strand.
ATAGCTGTTTTTGCTCTTGGAAATCTCTATAACCACTACTAATCAAAAAATGGTTAACACTTTCTTTTCCAGCCGCATCGACAACGTTCAAAAACTTTTTCACAACATCCTTTGATAAACGAAGATTTCTATCAAATATTACATAACCTCTTACTAATTCACTATTATGATTTACATTTATAATATCAGACCTAATACTATCTTTTTTTACTGGATAATCCCTGTTAACTAATAATAAATCGCCCTTATAAATTTGTTCCTTCGTAATCTCTTTCCCCTCGGTGTTTGCCGCCTTTACTAGCTCATCTTTCCCGACAATTTTAACATCGATTTCCTTTTGAAATAACGGTGATATATAAACGCCTACACATACTGTGAATGCTATAAAAAAAGAAATAAATACCCACTTTTTCATTTCTAGTTCCTCCTTAACGTAACTTACGTATAGAATAGAAAAAACTATTAAAATAAAAAGTGGGGTAAAGTTTAAATTTTTATTAAATTGTTACATTCTCGTCTTTTGGCAATCGTACTTCAAATAGCGTTCTAACTACATTGCTCTCAGCAGAAATCGTACCGTTATGTTGCTCGACAATATTTTTCGCAATAAATAGTCCAAGGCCTGTCCCGCCACGGTTCTCTGTTCTCGCTTTATCACCTGTATAAAACATATCAAAAAGATAAGGTAAATCTTCTTCTGGAATGCTATCTCCGTAATTCATAATTTGTACGACAACTTCTCCATTATCAACATACCCATTCATATCAACAAATTGCCCATCATACCCGTAACGAACGGCATTTGTTAACAAGTTTTCAAATACTCTAGCTAACAATTTCCCATCACCGGGCATCGGTAAATGAGGATCCACATTCAATCTAGCTTCTAAATGATGTTTTTCTAATAACGGATACAATTCCTCCTCTAACTGTATAAGCAACTCACTTATATCAATCGGCTTTTTATCCAGCTTTAGCATGCCATAATTCATACGTGTAATTTCAAATAGCTCATCAATTAAACTTTCCAGTCTTTGCGATTTCGTATATGCAATTGTGGAGAAATGTTTAATTTGTTCTTTTGTTAAATTTTCATCTTTAAGAATTAAATCTAAATATCCTAATACGGATGTTAATGGTGTTCTTAAATCATGAGCTAAATTCACAACGAGCTGACTTTTACTACTTTCAGCAAAATCTCCTCTTTCAACAGCTTCTTTTAACTTTTCACTTGCAATATTTATTTCACGCGCGATATTTCCAAACTCATCATTTGATGAAACTTGAACTTTATTCGTAAAGTTACCGTTCGCAAGATGATGAATCCCATTAGAAATTTCATCAAAGTATTTTAAATACGGTTTTGTCAAAAAGAAGAAAAAGATAATAGATAACGGAATAAAGAAAATTAAAAAGAAATTAATGTCTCCAAATTCCCTTACCATTGACCTAAATTGTGCTAAAGGCTCTTCGTAGCGAACCATCGTTTTATAATACAACTGCAATCCTTTATAAATTATATAAGTTACAGTTGCTGCAAGCACCATACTTAACGCAAATAAGGCAATCATTTTAAATCGAAAACTTTTCATCATATTAGCCATTGAAAGTATAACCTACTCCCCACACTGTTTTTATTAATTTATCCTTTCTTTTATCTTCTCCAAGTTTCTTCCGCAAAGTACGAATATGTACCATTACTGTATTTCCACCTTCATAATAATCGTCTGCCCATACGTGCTGAAAAATATTTTCCACATTGTATACTTTCTTCGGATGACTCGCTAATAAATATAAAATATCGAACTCTTTCGGCGTTAATTCAATTTGCTCACCATACACATCAACCGTCCTGCGCTCAGGATTAATTACGACTCCGCCTATTTCTAAAGCAGATTTACTCTCCGCTACTTTCGGTTGATTTAACGTAAAAAACCTACGCAGTTGTGCATTTACACGTGCAACTAATTCTATCGGTGTGAAAGGCTTCGTCATATAATCATCCGCACCTAGTACAAGACCTGTCACCTTATCAAAGTCCGAAGTTTTCGCGCTTAAAAAAATAATTGGCATATGATGTTTCGCGCGAATTTGACGCGTCACCTCATAACCATCCATTTTCGGCATCATAATATCTAAAACTACCAAGTCGATTGGCTGCGTTTCAATAATATGAACCGCCTCTTCCCCATCCGCTGCTTTCACAACATGGTACCCTTCTTTTTCTAAATGTATCTCAATTAAGTCAGCAATTTCCGCCTCATCATCAGCGATTAAAATTGAAATGCGTTTCATTTTACTCCCCCTTTTTCATTCCATTTTTATACGCTCGATTGTAAACTAGTCTATCCAATTTGTACAATACAAAAAGGCTACTCGTTAAAGTAACCTTTGTAAATAAAATTATATCAGCGATTATTGAAATATATCGACTTACCGACAATGAACGACAAAATCCTCTCGCTACTTGCGGGCATCCTAATGAAACTTCCATTTACCGCTCAAAAACAATCCGCTGCTTCGTAATTTCTTCCAATCTTCCGCGATCTACTTCATACTCAGCATCAACGCTTTGCGGCACAATCACTTTCCCGCCCTCAAGCGTCACTTCCGGTGAAATAATATCCCTCTGCCAATGTCTACTAGAAGCGGATATATCACCAGGAATCGTAAAGTTCGGCAGTGAAGCAAGAGCAACATTTTGCGCTCGTGAAACCCCCATTTCTACCATACCGCCGCACCAAACGGGTATGGTATGCTCCATGCAATAATTATGAATTTGAACCGACTCTGTTAATCCGCCCACTCGCCCTGGCTTAATGTTAACGATGCGGCAACTACCAAGCGTAATTGCAACGCGTGCGTCTTCTAAACCATGAATACTTTCATCTAAACAAATCGGCGTTTCAATTTTCTTTTGCAACTCCGCGTGATCAAGAAAATCGTAATCCGCTAACGGTTGTTCAATCATCATTAATTGGAATTCATCTAGTCGTTTCAGCCTCTCTGTATCCGCTAATGTATATGCTGAATTTGCATCTGCCATTAGCGGGATATGCGGAAACTCTTTACGGATTTCTTTCAATAACTCATAATCATGCCCCGGTTTTATTTTTACTTTAAAACGCTCGTATCCTTCTTCTGCGTACTTCTCGATTTGTTTTAACATAACCGGAATCGTATTGATCCCAATTACAACGCCGACTTCAATTTCAGACTTCGTTCCGCCAAGCAATGTCGCTAACGATTTCTTTTGACGCTTCGCATATAAATCCCAAACAGCCCCCTCTATTCCGGCTTTTGCCATTCGGTTTCTTTTTATATGTTGAAATAGACCCGGTACCTCATTCGGATGAGAAATTTCAGCCTTTAATAAATCAGGTATTAAAAAGTCTTGCAGTACATGCAGCGCTGTCTTCACCGTTTCTTCCGTATACCACGGTTCAGAGAATGCAACGACTTCCCCAAATCCAATGTACCCGTCCGTATCCTCTAATTCAATAACGATACTCTCACGCTTTTCGTAAGTCCCGTAGCTTGCAGCAAACGGGATTACGAGTGGCATTTCCGTTATATACAGTGTCGCTTTTTTTATTTCCACCTACATCTCCTCCACTAATTGTCTTAACTCTCGTCTTAACAATTTTTTCGAAGCGTTACGTGGTAATTCCTCTAAGAAACATGCTTTCTTCGGCACTTTATATTTCGCTAATTTCTCCTCGCAAAAATGAAGAATTTCTTCTTCTGTTACCGCCCCGCTTTTCACAACAAAAGCAGCTGGTACTTGTCCCCATTTATCGTCAGCCATGCCGACAACACCAGCTTCCGCTACTGCCGGATGAGAAAGCAACACTTCTTCAATTTGAGCTGGATATATGTTCTCTCCGCCAGAAATAATTAAATCACTGCGGCGATCTAATACGTATAAAAACCCTTCTTTGTCTAAATAACCGAGGTCGCCAGTATGAAGCCATCCATTTTGAATAGTCTCTCGCGTCGCATCTTCACGGTTAAAGTAACCGCCTGTTACGTTCGGTCCTTTTACTACGATTTCACCTTCCGCATGTGGCGGCACTACTACGCCGTCCTTTTCGATACGAAGCTGGCACTGAAATAGTGGCTTTCCAGCTGATCCTACTTTCGTTAACATGTAATCAGCTGATAACGTACAAATTTGCGAAGACGTTTCTGTCATACCGTACGTTTGATACACAGGAATTCCTTTATCTACACACGTTTCTAATAACGGTTTCGGCGCTGGTCCTCCGCCAAGTAACATACATCGTAAAGAAGATGGATATGTCTCTGCCCCAAGTCTCTCTAATAAATCAGTTAACATTTTAGAAACGACAGAAATAATCGTTACGCCTCTCGTTTGAAGTGCTTTATGAATAAAATCCGCATCATATTTCGGAACGAGTAAAATGCGCATGCCATACATAATATTTTTCATTAAAAGAGATAGTCCGCCAACGTGGAACATCGGCATACAAGCTAACCAGCAATCATCATCACGAAGCCCTAAGTTAAGCGAAGAGCCGACCGCACTTGCCCAATGATTACCGTACGTTAAAATAACGCCTTTCGGTTTTCCTGTCGTCCCTGACGTATAAATGATTGTCATCGTTTCTTCTAAAGAAAACTCTTCTTGTATAGAGGCTTCCTCTTTTGGTCCATTCATCACTTCGGCGAATGAATAAACAGGAACATCTTTAGCATCAAAATCTTGATCCGTTACTAAACAAACAACTTCAGCATCATCCATTTGCCAAAGTAGCTCTTCTCTTGAAAGACGCGTATTTAAAAGCACAGCTACTGCCCCTAGGTACGATAGGGCGTGAATAACTGTAATCATCTCCATACCATTTTTCATCAGAACAGCCACCTTTTGCCCTCGCTCCACTCCAACATGCGTGAGGTGTTCACAAACAGATACTACTTTTTCATGCAGCTCCATAAAAGTAACTTTCTCTTCCTCTATTTCAATTGCAGTGCGATCTGGTGTTAAAAATGCACGTTGCATTAACCAATTTGGCATCGTCTCCATCATTCATTCTCCTTTCATGAAAGAAAGAGACTTGATATGATATCAAGTCTCTTAGTTGTTTTGTTTCCGGTTTGACCTTTTCGTTGCGTCTCACTTTATTGGCGAGCCGCTTTCGCTTTTGGTCACGTCCAGCTACAGCAGCTAGAATGTTCGGTGGCTTCACTTCTTCCTACGAGGCAAAAAGCGCCTCTACGTCAGAAGCTCCATCCCCCTCACATTCTGAACGAGCTGCTTTCGCTTTTGGTTTCATCCAGCTACAGCGGCTAGAACAGTCGGTCGTTTCACGCCTTCCTACGAGGCAAAAAGCGCCTCTACGTCAGGAGTTCCAACGCCCTCTTGTTCTAAACAAGCCGCTTTCGCTTTTGGTTTGATCACGGGAAACGAGGGAATTGACCGAAGTCCGGACTGCGTTTTTCTTTGAATGCGTCGCGACCTTCTTTCGCTTCGTCAGTTGTGTAGTACAATAACGTTGCATCTCCAGCTAGTTGTTGAATACCAGCTAGACCGTCTGTGTCTGCGTTGAATGCAGCTTTTAGGAAACGAAGTGCCATTGGGCTGTTTGCTAAAATTTCTTGTGCCCATTGTACTGTTTCTGCTTCAAGCTCTTCTAATGGTACTACAGTGTTTACTAAGCCCATATCAAGCGCTTCTTGAGCGTTGTATTGACGGCATAGGTACCAAATTTCGCGAGCTTTCTTGTGGCCTACCATACGAGCTAAGTAACCAGCTCCGTATCCACCGTCAAAGCTTCCTACTTTAGGACCTGTTTGTCCGAATACAGCGTTGTCTGCAGCGATTGTTAAGTCACATACGATATGAAGTACGTGTCCACCACCGATTGCATAACCTGCTACCATTGCGATAACTGGTTTAGGAATTGCGCGAATTAGACGTTGTAAGTCTAATACGTTTAAACGAGGGATTTGGTCGTCACCTACATATCCACCATGACCGCGAACTTTTTGGTCGCCGCCAGAACAGAATGCACGTCCCCCTTCACCTGTTAAAATGATAACGCCAACATTTGCATCATCACGAGCTTGTGCAAAAGCGTCGATTAACTCCATTACCGTTTTTGGACGGAATGCGTTATGTACTTCAGGACGGTTAATCGAAATTTTTGCGATACCATTGTATGTTGAATAAATAATATCTTCGTAATTGCCTTCTTTTACCCATTCAATAGCCATTACAACTACCTCCTTGTATATTTCTGATTTCACCTATAAGCGTGGCTTCCTTCTTACTGAAAAAAGTATCACTGCATAGTTTTTAGAAATCCCTTTACTATTGTATCAAACTTTTCCGGTTGTTCCACATGAATTGCATGGCCAGCACCATGAATTTTGACAAATTTCGCGTCAGAGACGCATTTTTCGATGTTTTTTAATATGCGGAAGAACTTTTCATCATATTCTCCGTTCATTAAAAGAACAGGTATTTTTAAGTTTTTCAGCTCATCCCACCAGGAAGGCTGAGCCCCAGTTCCCATGCCGCGCAAGCTATTTGCGAGCCCTTTTGGGTTGTTAGCAAGTCGTTCTTTTCGCACCGCTTCTTGTACGTTTTTTGCTAAACGTTTTTGCGTTGCAAAAAGCGGAATATCTTCCCACATCGATACAAAACTTTCTATGCCTTCTCGCTCAATTTTATCGGCAAGTCGATCATCTTTTTCACGACGTTCTTTTCTATCCGCTTCGTCTTCGAGCCCAGCTGTACAATTTTCTAATAAAAGAGAGTGTACATAATCTGGATATAGACATGCCATCGTAATCGCCAGTCTTCCTCCCATTGAGTAGCCAAGTATATGTACTTTTTCAATATGAAGGTAATCTAGTAGTTCTTTCATTTGCAATGCCACATTTCGGATATCATAATGCGCAACATCTTCAGGACTCTCCGTCTTTCCGTGCCCAACAAGATCAACTACAATAACTTGAAACTGCTCACTCCATGAAGAGATAAAAGAACGCCACGTTTCCATGCTTCCCGTAAAACCATGAAGAAGTAGAAGTGGTTCCCCGCTTCCGACTACTTCATATTCATACGATACACCTTGCAGCGTTACTTTCATTTTGATTCACCTTGTAAAGATGTAGTAATTACGTCCTGTGTTTTTGCCCATAACGTACGGTGCAATGTTAAGTTTTCATCACGGTTCGTACAAATTTCCACAACGTGTAAACCTTCTGTCGTCGTTCCTTTTCGAACTTCTTCTCGGAATTGCTCCCAACCATTTACACGGCTAAATGAACCGCCGTACATTTTGACAACATGCTCATAATCAAGTCCAATTGGTGTTCCAAATAATGATTCAAAATGTTCCTTTTTCTCATACTGTGGTAAGAATGAGAAAATACCCCCACCATCATTATTTACAACGACAATTGTTATGTTTAATTCATGTAATTTCGCTGCTAACAGCCCGTTTAAATCGTGATAAAATGATAAATCACCAATTACTAATACAAGTGGATCGCAAATAACGCTTGCTCCTAGAGCTGTCGAAATGATTCCATCAATACCATTTACACCACGGTTTGCCATCACATGGATGTTTTTATCCGATGTGAAGAAGAATGAGTCTGTATCACGAATTGGCATACTATTGCTCGCAAATAACGTTGCGTCTTCTGGTAATACGCGCACAATATCTGTAATAACCTTTCCTTCAAATGCAGTTTCATATGTTTCCATTTCACGAAGCGTTTCCTTCGTTTTTTCGTTTATATGTTGCCACATTAGGGACCAATCATTCTTTTTCATAACTGGCATTTTTTCTATTAATGCCTTGCAGAATTCAATGTCACTTGCTTGCACAACTTCTGTCGCAACAAGAGCTGGATCTCTCCATTGTCCTGATTCATCGACAACGATATGAACTGCTTTTGTTTGTTTTTTTATGAACTGCGTTAATGATTTAGAAACAGGCATACCACCAAAGCGAATTAAAACGTCCGGTTTCCATGTTTCTTTTAACTTTTCATTTCGTAAAAATGTATCATAACAGTCAATTACCATCGTTTTATCGTGGTGTCCGCTACGAATATTAGAAAGTGGGTCTGCTAATATAGGATAGCCAGTTTTTTCAGCTAGTTGCGTTGCAAATATTGCGATTTCTGCATGACTATCATCTCCACAAATAATAAGCCCCTTTTCCATATGTGAAAGGCGCCCTACAAGAGAATCTACATATTCACTCGGCATCACCGCGTTTCCTTGCTGAACTACTCCTGTATATTCACTACGTCCTTTATCCCATAAGCTTTCTAGTGAGAAATCAGGGATAAGTGGCTCGCGAACTGGAAAATTAAGATGAACAGGACCCTGCGGTGCTAAACAAGCATTTGCTACTATACGCTGCGTCGTCATACGAGCGTAATGATACATCGCTTCACTTGCTTCTGGCAGTGCCATCTCTGTAAATTGTTTCACAAAAGTACCGTATAAATTAAATTGATTCATTGCTTGTGGTGCACCCACATCTCTTAATTCATGCGGTCTATCCGCTGTTAAGACGATAAGTGGGACCCTTGAATGAAAAGCTTCACATACAGCTGGATAATAGTTCGCTGCTGCTGTTCCTGACGTACATAATAATGCTACTGGGCGTTTTTTTGCTTTCGCAATACCGAGCGCGAAAAATCCTGCTGATCTTTCATCCACATGTAAATATGTGTTCATTCCTTCGTGTTGTTCCATTAGTAAAGCAATCGGCGTTGACCGTGAGCCTGGACTAATGACAACATCACATACATCTAGACGCGTCAGTTCATCCACGAACGCGCCTAAATAATATGATAATGCTTCTATATGATTGTTCATTTCATTAATTCCTCCAAAGCACCAAGCATCGGTCTAAACTTCAAACTTGTTTCTTCATATTCAAGCTGCGGGATTGAATCAATTACAATACCACAACCGGCAAATAAGGATGCTTTCTCGCCGTTTAATAATCCGCAGCGCAGCGCAACCGCAAATTCACCATTTCCTTCATCATCTATCCAGCCAATCGGTGCACCATACAACCCTCTGTCTAACAATTCAACATCACGGATCAGTTTCATTGCTTCCAAACGAGGTGTCCCGCCAAGAGCTGGTGTTGGATGTAATTCTTCTACCATTGTTAAAAGACTCGCATCGCCTTTTGCTTCTACAGGCGTATATAAGTGGATTAAGTTTTTCGTTGTTAATAAGCCTGGGCTTTCCGGAATATTAACGTATTCGCAATATTCATTTAGTACCGAGCGGATCATGTTAACAACATAACCATGTTCAGCTAAATTCTTTTCATCATGAAGAAGCGTATTACTATTTCGTTCACTTTCTTCTATAGAATGACCATGACCGATTGAACCCGCAAGACACATCGATGTAAATTTCTCATTTTCTTTGCGAATTAATCTCTCAGGCGTCGCTCCTAAGAAGCATGCTCCTTTATAATCAAAAGAAAATACGTAACAATCCGGTTGACCAATGCGAAGTGCTTCTAAAACAAGAGCAGAATCAATCGAATGATTCATCTCTACTTTTAGTTCCCTCGCCAATACAACCTTCTGCACGTTACCCTGCTTCATCTCATCTTGTACTTTTTCAATTGCTTTCATCCAGCCTTTCGGATCCACTTCTACTTTAGAAATAACAGTCAATTTCGATCCGTTTAGCGCACATTTACTCTCTCTCAAAATTTTCTCTTCTAAAGAAATCATTTCGTTAGAAAGAGTTTCTGCACAATCTGTTGCTGAAACAAATGTATTCATCGTTAACCATGCTTTTTCATTTTTTACAGTTAATAAAAATGCTGGTAGTGAAAATGTCGTATCTTTAAATTCTTTCCATAGGTCCGTTTTCTCTTTTTCTGGATCAAATGAAAAACCACCAAATAAAAGCGGACCCGTTCCAAATTCATATTCATCTCTTTGGACAAATGCATTCTCTTTTACTTTCTCCCACTCGTCGCGAGCGATTTGAAAGCGCTTATGAGAAGAATTTGCTATAGTGAAAACAGAGCCAATTCCTGCAAATATTACATGCTGAGCCGGGTCTGCAAAATAACATCTATTTTCGAATGAAATCCTTTTTCCTGCTGCATAGAACAGAAGCGGATCCACCCAGTCTATTTGTTTTACAAAACTAACCAATGTTTTTTCGTTAGTTGCACGCTTGATAGCTGCAATAAGAACTTCTTGCAAGCCTTTTTGTTTCGTTTGAATCACAATTGTCTCCCCCCTATGGGCGAAAAATAGTCATAATTACGCTTGATTTTAAGATACACCTCAAACGAAAGGCCTGTCAACGTTTAGCATTTCTGAGAAATTCACCTTCTCTTCCTAGAAAATAAACGTTGACACTAAATGATGCTTTTTCTACACTTAGTTGTGTACAATATGTGACCAAAGGAGGATTCAACATGGAAATGAACGTCAAAACGAATTCCTCTCCTACGGCGCCAAAGCCAAGTAAGCAAACAGGCTGGCGCATCTGGTGGAGTTTACTACGTCCCCATACATTAACAGCCGCTTTCGTACCTGTTTTCATCGGAACAGCATATTCGATGCAGGTCGGAGGTATAAATCAAATACATCTTCCTCTTTTCCTTATGATGCTTCTTGCTTGTCTTCTCATTCAAGCAGCAACAAACATGTTTAATGAATACTTTGATTATAAAAGAGGACTCGATCACGAAGGTTCAGTTGGTATCGGCGGCGCTATCGTTCGCGATGGCATTCAGCCAAAAACAGTGCTTAACTTAGCATTTGGATTTTTCGGCATCGCAATACTATTAGGTGTTTATATTTGTATAAATTCTAGCTGGTGGCTTGCTGCAATCGGTCTTGTTTGTATGGCCGTTGCTTACCTTTATACAGGTGGCCCACTTCCAATTGCATATACACCATTTGGAGAGTTGACAGCCGGATTATTTATGGGTGTCATTATTATTGGGATTTCATTCTTTATTCAAACTGGAACTGTAACATCAGAAGTCATTTTACTATCTATTCCAAGCTCCATTTTAATTGGTGCCATTTTACTAGCCAATAATATTCGTGACTTGGATGGCGATAAAGAAAACGGTCGTAAAACGTTAGCAATTCTCGTTGGACGCGAGCGAGCGGTTGGTGTACTTGCTTCGATGTTCATCGTTTCCTACATTTGGACAATTGCTTTAATTATCGTGGGCATCGTATCACCATGGATGCTTATCGTATTTTTAAGTGCGCCGAAAGCATTTAAAGCGACGAAAGGCTTTATCGGCAAAAGCATTCCGATGGAAATGGTACCTGCGATGATTGCAACAGCAAAAACAAATACAATATTCGGTTTCCTAATGGGAATCGGATTATTACTTGGATACTTTCTATAAAAGGAGCTGCTTATGCGGCTCCTTTTTCATATCTAAAATTCATCTCATAATTCCTACTCTCAACGCTCATACTATGTAAAGAAACTGAATTGTAGGAAGGTGGACGACTATGTTAACTCCACAACAAGTAGGTCAATTTAAATCCATTTTAGAAAAACAAAAACAAGAACTAGAGCAAACGATACAAACTCATGAAAATACAGATCGTGCTTCTGAACGTGACTCAGTAGGAGAACTGTCTAGCTATGACAACCATCCAGGTGATATGGCTACAGAGCTATATGAACGGGAAAAAGACTTCGGGCTTATTGAACTTTGGCATAAACAGCTTGAGGACACGAAACATGCCTTGCAAAAAATAGAAGCGGGTACGTACGGCATTTGCGAAGTGTCTGGCGAAGAGATTCCATTTGAAAGATTGGAAGCAATGCCAACCGCTACAACATGCATCCAGCACGCGACAAATAAGTTAAATATGAATACACGACCAGTTGAAGAAGAAGTGTTGTCTCCTTCTTTCCACAAGCATGATGAGGACAATTCTGTTGAGTACGATGCGGAAGATGCGTGGCAAGATGTCGCAAATTACGGAACATCTGAAACGCCGTCTGATTTAGAAAGACAAGATTCAAAAAACTATAATGGCATGTATGTAAATAGTGAAGAAAACGTAGGCTACGTGGAGGATTTTGAAAACTTTATCGGTACGGATATGTACGGGAAAAACCCACAAGTTTTCGCTACAGAAGAGCATGAAGAATATGAACAAATGCTTGATGATTTTGAAGAACGTACCTTCAAAGGTGAATTATCTTCAAATGAATCTAGTTCCAAAGAATAAAAAAAAGCATTCCGAAAATCGGAATGCTTTTTATCGCTAGCTAATTAGTTTTTTGTAACGTTAGCAGCTTGTGGTCCACGGTTACCTTCAACGATTTCGAAAGAAACTTCTTGACCTTCTTCTAAAGTTTTGAATCCGTCACCTTGGATAGCTGAGAAGTGAACGAATACATCGTCTCCACCTTCAACTTCGATGAAACCGAAACCTTTTTCGCTGTTGAACCATTTAACTTTACCTGTTTGCATGTCATGTACCTCCTAAATAAAAATGAAACTATGAATCCACATGAAAAGGTGGATATAAAGGACATGAATGTATAACAAGCTTACAGCCTTTAATTCAACGTGCTTTATTTCCGTACCACATTATGTAGCTCAATAGTGATTTCACTATATCACGCTATATCCAAAACGTCAAATGAGAACACTTTCATTCCACCATTTTTTTATAATTTTAATATAATGTTGAATTTCCATATTCATATATTATCCCGCCATTTGTGGACAGCTTGATTGGCGGGAGCTGATAATCCGTTTTGGCTGGTTCCAATTTATTTGAAAATTAACAAAACTAAAGTATTCTAATCCTATTAAATTCTGTACAATATAAGTATCTATTACATACGAGGTGAAAAAAATGAGAGCACACGAAATCGAGTATAAGTTATATGGCGATGATATGCAGTTTGTTGAAATTGAGTTAGATCCAGAAGAGAGCGTGATCGCAGAAGCTGGCGCAATGATGATGATGGAAGATTACATAGAAATGGAAACAATCTTCGGTGATGGTTCTGGCCCATCTGGAGGTTTATTCGGAAAATTAATGGGCGCTGGTAAACGTCTCGTTACAGGCGAAAGTATGTTTATGACTGTATTTACAAATACAGGTCACGGCAAGCGCCACGTCTCATTTGCTGCTCCTTATCCTGGTAAAATTATTCCTGTAGATTTAACAGAGTATCAAGGAAAAGTAGTTTGTCAAAAAGATGCCTTTCTTTGTGCCGCAAAAGGTGTTTCCATCGGAATTGAATTTACGAAAAAAATAGGAACTGGTTTCTTCGGTGGTGAAGGCTTCATCATGCAGAAACTTGAAGGTGACGGCCTTGCTTTCATGCACGCAGGTGGAACTGTATATAAACGTGAATTAAAACCTGGTGAGAAACTTCGTATTGATACAGGTTGTCTCGTTGCTATGACAAAAGACATTAACTATGATGTCGAGTTCGTTGGTAAAGTAAAAACAGCTCTATTTGGCGGCGAGGGTTTATTCTTCGCAACATTAGAAGGTCCTGGAACAGTTTGGATTCAGTCCTTAACACTTAGCCGCTTAGCAGCACGCCTTACAAGCCCAGCAGCGCAAAGTACTGGCGAAGGTAGTGTATTAGGTGGACTTGGTCGTTTATTAGATGGGAAAGAGTAAACTGTGCCCTTATGTAGGCATGGCCATCAACTAATAAAATAATAAAATTAAAACACCCTTGCTTGCAGTAATGTAGTGAAAGGGTGTTTTAATTTACGTCTACAAACGAGAAAAAGCAGTTAAAATAAAGTAATAAGGTTTACTTCAGGAAAATAAGGTATATTATATTTGTTGAATAGATTCTCTTTAGAGACAAGAAAAGTAGGTGAACAAAGTGGGAAAATATCAATTGGATTCCAAAAGTCAGGTAGCTGTGGCAAAGTTCCATGAAAAACAGAAACCTGCCAAATTTGATAAAAAGCAGCAACTTGAAAAATTGCGTACGGAGTATTTGAAAAAGAAGCAAAAACAAACAGATAAATAATACGTTTTGTTTTTCAAATTTTTCTGTATATAGTGTAAACAAACACAAGAAAATAGGTAAGTTATTCATCGTTCAAATATATACAGGCTATTTTTTCAAACCTCTTACTTATGCAACTAACGCATGCGTCAGTTCATTAAGAATAACTAAAAAAGTCGATTCCTTGAGATGAAAAAGAGTAAACAGTGCCTTTATCAGGCACTGTTTTATTTTGACCTTATAATTTCCTCCACCGATTTAGATAAGCGATACAAGCTATTCCCCACCTCCAAAAGAATGAATCAAGTTCCTCACCGCATATATTAAACTATACCTTTTCTTAAGGAGGGCTACCTTAATGCGTACTCCTTTATCCTTTGATAAAGACACTGCCATACTGTTAGCTTCTTGTTGTGAGTTAACGTATGAACAATATAAACAAAATGGCATTTTCGAGATACCAGATGGTTTTCAATATGTACAAGGGTTTCAAGGAAAGGCCATTCAAACAACAGAATGGTTCGGATTTATATTAGAATCTGAGGATACAATTATTGTTGCCTTCAGAGGCACTCAAACAGACCCCGATTGGATTATTGATTCTCTCGTCAATCAAAAACCTTATCCTTATGCTTTAAATGGCGGAAATGTCCATAACGGTTTTCTCTCTATTTATGAGTCTTGTCGTGATTCTATTATGGATATGCTCGTATCATTGCCAGCACATAAAAAACTGCTAGCTACTGGGCATAGTCTAGGTGGCGCGCTTGCCACATTACACATATTAGATGCACGTATAAATACTGCCTTCGCACAGTATGGACTTTATACATTCGCTTCTCCAAAAGTAGGAGATATCGCTTTTCGAAATTATTATAAACTACAAGTAGCTAGTAGCTTTCGTTTCGTCAACTTGTTCGATGTCGTCCCACTTCTCCCTCCCCGAAACATAAATTTTAATGATCATGATTGGGAGTATGCACACGTCCATCACAACATGACATTTACAAAAAACACAAAATCCATTACAAATAATCATTCCATTACAACATACAAAACATGTCTGACTTCTCATTTTTAACCAGTAAACAATTGGAAATAAAATATTCGTATACTATAATAATGTATGAAGTTATTTTTGGATGAGGGGACCTTACATGTTAAAATTTATCTTCGCACTTTTTCTTATTGTAATTTTTACGGTTACAGGTTTCTTTACATTTTCATACTTTGCGACAGGAGAGTATGATGGGGCAGGTATCATATATACCACTGTTCCATTTCTTTCTTAAGCAAAATAAATAAAACGAGCTTAATTTTATTAAGCCCGTTTTATTTATTAATATCCATTTCGGTTGGTAAATCGATAATATATCTCCCAATATAGCAACCTCTTTAAAACTGTTTAACTGCATTACCAATACCCCAAATTTCAT
Source organism: Bacillus cereus group sp. BfR-BA-01356 (assembly GCF_022663635.1). Lineage (NCBI taxonomy): Bacteria > Bacillati > Bacillota > Bacilli > Caryophanales > Bacillaceae > Bacillus > Bacillus cereus group sp. BfR-BA-01356. Next base: position 45,100 of record NZ_JAKUFX010000020.1, read on the forward strand.
TACTGTACTGCAAAATTGTTCGATCGCTCGCAAAATGACCAGACTGTGCAATATTTAAAATCGACATTTCTAGCCACTTCGTTCGGTTCTCATAAGCTCTACCGACAGCCTCTTGTCTTTCAGCATATGGACCAAAATCTCGCAGAACGAAATATTCATCGTTTTGAATAACGAGAGAATCGTAAATCGCTTCAAATTCAGCTCCCGATTGTGCAAAGAAACCATTTGTTAATTGATCAACTACTTTTTTAATGTGTCTATTGTGGTGATAATAATCACTTGCACGATAGCCACCATTTTGATAGTAATGAAGAACCTCTTCGGCCGTTAAACCGAAAATAAAACAGTTATCATCACCGACCCGGTCTTTTATTTCAACGTTAGCACCGTCTAGCGTTCCGAGTGTAATCGCACCATTCATCATAAATTTCATATTACCTGTTCCCGATGCTTCTTTACTCGCCGTTGAAATTTGTTCACTTACATCCGCCGCTGGGAATATATCTTCCGCTAAAGAAACTCGATAGTTTTCTAGAAAGATAACTTTCATATATTGACTGACATACGGGTCATTATTTACTTTTCTTGCGAGTTCATTTATTAATTTAATAATTTTTTTCGCGTAATAATAGCCAGGTGATGCTTTCGCTCCAAAAATAAAAGTACGCGGATAAAATGTAAAACTAGCATCCTCTTTCAAACGGTTATATAAATTTAAAATATGAAGAACATTTAATAATTGTCGTTTATAAGCATGTAATCTTTTCACTTGCACATCAAAAATAGAATTTGGATCAATGGTAATCCCCATTGTATTATGAATACGCTCTGCTAAAATCTCTTTACGCTCTTGTTTTACCTCTGCAAATTTCTCTTGGAAACTCGCATCATATTGAACTAATTGTAGCTCTTGAAGCTTAATCGGTTCTTTCTTCCACTCCGTTCCAATCGCCTCTGAAATGAGATTTGTTAACTGTGGATTTGCTTTCATAAGCCAGCGCCTATGAGCAATTCCATTCGTCTTATTATTAAACTTATCTGGATAAAATTCATAAAACAATCGCATTTCCCGCTGCTTTAATATTTCCGTATGAATTTTTGCTACACCGTTTACGCTATGGCTACCGACAATCGCTAAATGAGCCATTTTCACAAGGTCATGTGCAATAATCGCCATTGCTTCAATACGATCCCACTCATACGGATACTGTTCCCACAGTTCATGACAGAAACGTTCATTAATCTCTTCAATAATCATATAAATTCTCGGTAATAACGGTTTAAAAATGTGAATTGGCCACTTTTCGAGCGCTTCTGATAACGTCGTATGATTCGTATAAGAAATCGTCTGCGTCGTTATGTGCCAAGCTTCTTCCCATGCTAACTTTTCTTCGTCTAGTAAAATACGCATCAGTTCCGGAATTGCTAAAACCGGATGTGTATCGTTAATGTGGATCGCAATTTTTTCATGTAGTTGACGAAGGTCACCATATCTTTCTCTATGCATTCGAACGATATTTTGCAAACTTGCTGATACGAGGAAATACTGTTGTTTTAAACGAAGTATTTTTCCCTCATCATGCGTATCATCTGGATATAAAAACTCCGATACAGCCTCTGTTTCACGCTTATATTTCAAAATATCTTTGCAGTTTTGCGGGAAAGGAACTGGTTCAGCATTCCAAAGTCTAAGTGTATTTACAGTACTCGTCTCATAGCCAACTACCGGCACATCATATGGCACGGCCATAATGACTTCTGCATTTGTATGCCTAAACTCTAAACGCTCGTCAATTTCTAGCGGTTCAACACTGCCGAAATAACTTACTTCTACAGCTTGATCATACCTTCTTACTTCCCATACGTTTTCATGAAGAAGCCACTGTTCTGGAAATTCAACTTGATAACCATCAACAATTTTCTGATCAAACAAACCATGTTTATAACGAATTCCACAGCCGTGTCCTGGTAAGTTTAAAGATGCGAGTGAATCGAGAAAACAGGCTGCTAAGCGTCCAAGCCCACCATTACCAAGGCCTGCATCTGCTTCCACTTCTTCTAACTCTTGTAACGAAATTCCTAGTTCAGATAACCCCTGCTCGCATACATCTCGAATACCTAAATTCAAGATGTTACTTCCAAGCAAACGTCCAAGCAAAAACTCAATAGACAAGTAATACATTTGCTTTTGCTCTCCGGATCGATAACTCTCGTTCGTTGCAATCCATTGACTATTCATATACTCACGTACCATATGGCCGAGCGTATTATATTGATCACGAGTTGTAGAATCTTTAAAACTTTTACCATACATCGTCTCTAACTTTTCTAGAAAAGTTGATTTAAAACTTTCAACATGAGTAAACATTTTTTCACCACCTACATGTTATTCCATGAGACTTTTATACAATTCCTTATAAGCAAGAGCCGATTGCTCCCAGCTATAATCTTCATTCATCGCTTGTTTTACAAGCTGCTCCCACACTGGTTTATCGTGATAGAATTCAATTGCACGATGAATCGTATGTAGCATGTCATGTGCATTAAAATTCGTGAAACTGAAACCATTTCCTTCGCCTGTTTCTTCATCATAAGAATGTACCGTGTCGTTTAACCCACCTGTTTCTCTTACAATTGGAATTGTACCGTATGCTAATGCTATAAGTTGTCCAAGTCCACACGGTTCAAACAGCGATGGCATTAAAAACAAATCGCTTCCCGCATACACTTGGTGAGCTAATTCTTCATTAAATCCGATATAAACTTTTACCTTCTCCGGATACTCATATGCCATCCACTCAAAGAATTGCTCATATTCCGAATCACCTGAACCTAAAATAATACATTGTACATCTTCTTCCATTATTTCGCGGAATACAGTACGTACTAAATCAAGACCTTTTTGCTTCGTTAATCTCGTTACCATTGAAATAATTGGTGTATCCTCTTTTTCTGGCAAACCAAAATAACGCTGCAAGGCGCGTTTATTTTCACTCTTTTCATATAATGACTCTGCATCATACTGGGCCTTAATATACGAATCCGTTTCTGGATTATATACGCTCGTATCAATACCATTTACAATGCCGCTAAGCTTATCATTATATTTTCGTAGTAATCCATCTAACTTCTCACCGAAAAATTTATATTGAATTTCTTCTTTATACGTCGGGCTCACCGCTGTAATTTGATCCGAAGCAATAATACCGCCTTTCATAAAGTTTACGTTTCCATAAAACTCTAGCTGCTCACTATGAAAATATTCATCACCAAGCTCTAACAAGTCGTACATCACTTCAGGAGGAAATACACCTTGGAACTGCAAGTTATGAATCGTATATACCGTTTTAATACGCTCATATAACGGTTTATCTTGATACTTTTCACGAAGTAAGAAATTAACCATAGCCGTATGCCAATCATGGCTATGAAGAACATCCACTTCAAAATCAAGGTGCGGAATACACTCTAACACTGCTTTTGAGAAATAAGAAAAACGCTCTCCGTCATCGTAATGCCCATACAGAGAATCTCTCTTAAAATAATATTCATTATCTATTAAGTAATACGTAATTCCGTCTTGCTCACCTTTTAAAATTCCACAATATTGATTTCTCCACCCAAGAGGGACGTTAATTACTTTATGTAACGTACATCCATCTCTTAACTTTTGCGGAATGAGACTATAATTCGGAAGTATAATACGAACGTCCACTCCTAATTTTTTTAGCTCTTTTGGGAGTGCACCCGCTACATCAGCTAATCCTCCCGATTTCACAAACGGTACACATTCTGATACTGCAAATAAAATATTCACTTGTTGTCCCACTGCGCGAAAAGTTTTTATTACTCCTCTTGCAGCTTCCTCCCTTCGAGTTTTCATTTAAATTAAAACTTTAATCAGTGGAGGAAAAAGCCCCCACTGATTCTTTAGGAATAACTATTAATCGTACTGTTTTGTACGCTTCCTTTTTCTACAACATACGGCTCATCGGCGCTTCCTTTTAATACGACACCGTCGCCAATTTTCACGTCTTTATCAATAATAACACCGTCTATTATACAGTTATCTCCAATTTGGCTCTTTTGCATAATAATACTGTTACGAATACTTGAACCTTTTCCAATTTTAACTGAACGGGAAACAACACTGTTTTCGACTTCCCCTTCAATAATACTGCCATTTGCAATCATTGTATTTTTCACGACTGCACCCTTTAAATAACGAGTTGGTGGCTCATCTTTTACTTTCGTAAAGATCGGTGCTTCTTTCTTAAATAATTGCTTCCAAATAGCAGGTTGCAAAATTTCTAAGCTATGTTTATAGTAACTTTCAATCGAGTCAATAATTGCTACATATCCAGTATGTTCATATGTAGCAATGTGTAATGATTTCCCGCGCTTTTCTCTCACTACATCAAATAAACTGTATTGTTCCACACCTTTATATGACTCAAATAAGTCTAACAATAATTGTTTCTTTAACACGTATGTTTGAAGCGAAACCCCTTCATGGCAAACTTCTGTAATATCAGCTGCCGTATGTATATGTCGCTCTAACACCGCTTGAAAATTTAATGCTGTTACGAGATGGCTATTCGTAATAACAACGTACTCTTCTCTGCTTCTTAGAAAATAATCAATATGTCTTCTAAAGTGTGCAAAAGACCCAAATTCATCTTGGTCACATTGGCAGTTTGGCGGGAATAAAAATAGTCCGTCTCGTTTTCTATCTAAATCCCACTGTTTTCCTGAACCAACATGGTCCATTAACGAACGATTTTTATGGCTTGTAAAAACTGCCACACTATGAATACTAGAATTCACCATATTTGAAAGCATGAAATCAATGAGTCGATAACGGCCCCCAAACGGTAACGCCGCTAGTGAACGATGCCCTGTTACTTTCTTTAAGGAAGGAAAACTTCCCGTTGCATTAATAATTCCTAACATTTTTTCTCCCATTCATTTCATCCCCCTTTTCTATTTCCCTTCAGCAATTAATACTACATCGTCAACATTCTTTTCTGGACGAATGACTGTTCCATCTTTAATAACCATTTCTGATCCAACAATCGCTCTTTCAATCACAACATTTTTACCAATCTTAGCCCCTGGCATAACGACAGAATCAATCACCATACTTCCTTCTTCCACCGTCACTCCTTGGAATAAAACAGAATGCTTCACGTCCCCTTCAATGACGCACCCTTCGTTAATAAGCGATTCTTCTACTTTCGCCTTTTCAGCAATATATTGAGGCGGTTCGTTTGGATTGACAGAGTAAATACGCCAATTACGATCGTTTAAATTCAGTGATGTTTCATCGCGAAGCAAATCCATATTCGCTTCCCATAAGCTCTTCACCGTTCCAACATCTTTCCAATATCCTTCAAACGGATACGCCATTAACTTCTTCCCTTCATCCAATAAAAGCGGAAGTACGTCTTTTCCGAAATCGTTACTAGATTCAGGGTTTCTTGCATCCATCTCTAAATACTCTTTCAAAATTGACCAATTAAAAATATAGATTCCCATTGATGCAAGATTACTTCTTGGAAATTGTGGTTTCTCTTCAAACTCAACAATCTCCATCTCTTCATTCGTATTCATAATGCCAAAGCGACTCGCTTCATCCCAAGGTACTTCAATAACAGAAATGGATACATCCGATTCTTTCTCAATATGGTAATCTAGCATCTTACTGTAATCCATTTTATAAATATGGTCGCCTGATAAAATAAGAACATACTCTGGTTCATATTGACTTAAATAGTTTAAGTTTTGATAAATGGCACTTGCCGTACCTGTATACCACTTAACCCCTGAAGACTCCGCATAAGGAGGTAATACTGTGACTCCACCGTTTACTCGGTCTAAATCCCACGCATTTCCGATTCCGATATAATTATGAAGTTCGAGTGGTTGATATTGCGTTAAAATCCCAACCGTTTCAATACCAGAATTCGCACAGTTACTTAGCGTAAAATCAATAATGCGATATTTACCACCAAATGGAACAGCTGGCTTGGCTAAATTTTTTGTTAATGCACTTAAACGACTACCTTTTCCCCCTGCTAGTAACATTGCTACGCACTTTTGTTTTTGAGCCATCTTGTTTTTTGCTCCCCTTTCTCGTCTTCACTGGTCGTAATATGGATACGCCAAATGGTGGAATTGTAATCTCTACATGTGCTGCTTGATTATGGTACGGTTCTAGAATCGTCTTAAGACGTTTCTTATTCACTTGCCCCGAACCGCCATATTGCTGTGCATCACTGTTTAAAATCTCGTTATAATACTCGAAATCTGGTACACCTACTTTATAGTTTTCATATGTAGCTTTCGTAAAATTACATACGATAACTAACGCATCCTCTTGTTTATCCCCTTGACGGATAAACGAGAAAATACTTTGCTCGTTATTATTAGCATCAATCCACTGAAAACCTTCAGGCGAATGATCAAGCTGCCAAAGTGGTTTTGAGCGCTTATACAATGCTATGAGCTCTTTAAAGTAATCATGCATATAACGATGCATTTCAAAATCATGTAAATTCCAATCTAAATCTTCAAGGTCTTTCCACTCATCAAACTGCCCGAATTCTCCTCCCATGAAAAGTAATTTCTTTCCTGGGTGAGTAAAGAAATATCCATATAATAAACGAAGCTGAGCAAACTTATCCCAGTAATCACCTGGCATTTTATTTAATAACGACTTTTTCCCATGAACGACTTCATCATGAGAAAGCGGTAATATGAAGTTTTCAGAGTACGCATATAGCAAAGAAAACGTCATTTTCTCATGAATGTGTTTCCTATATTCAGGCGCACACTCCATATATTTCAGCACGTCATTCATCCAGCCCATATTCCATTTGTAATTGAATCCAAGCCCACCTTCATACGTTGGAGTTGTTACAAGTGGCCAAGCTGTTGAATCTTCTGCCGTCATAAGAAAATCTTCATCCTCTGCAAACACTGCTTCATTTAACTCTCTTAAAAATGAAACAGCATGCTCATTACTTTGCTCTTGTCCTTCTTTATTCCAGTACAACATGTTCGCAACTGCATCAACTCTGAAACCATCAATATGGAAATATCTCATCCAAAATAACGCATTTGAAATTAAGAAATTACGTACCTCTCTCTTTCCTAAATCAAAATTGACAGTTCCCCATACTGGATTTTCTTGTACATCTTTATCTTTATATTCATAGGTCGGTGTACCATCAAACAAATATAAACCGTGAGCATCTTTACAAAAATGCCCCGGCACCCAATCTAAAATGACACCGATTCCATATTTATGACATTCGTCGACAAAATACATTAAATCATGCGGTGTACCAAATCTACTCGTCGCTGCATAATATCCCGTTCCTTGATATCCCCAAGAACGATCATATGGATGCTCAACAAGCGGCATAATTTCAATATGTGTAAATTGATGTTCCACCACATATGGAATGAGTTCTTCTACCATTTCCCTGTAAGAATACAGTGTTCCATCTTCTTTCTTTTTCCAAGAACCAAAATGTAATTCATAAACTGTCATCGCTTCTTTATAAATCGATTTTTTCTTTTTCTTACGAATCCAGTTTTTATCACTCCATTCATATCCCTTTATATCAAAAACTACAGATGCCGTATTCGGTCTTACTTCTGCATATACAGCATACGGATCTGCCTTTAAAATGACGTCACCAGCCAACGTTTCAATCGCATATTTATATATTTCTCCTTCTTCAATATGCGGTATAAACAAGGACCAAATGCCTTCTTCTGTCACTTGTAGCATTTTATGTTGCTCATAATCCCACTCATTAAAATCTCCAACAACACTCATTGCTTTCGCATGAGGAGCCCACACTGTAAATCGTACTCCTTGAATCTCATCTTCCGTCACAACATGTGCGCCAAAGATATTATAACTTTCATAGTACTTTTCTGTATGAAACTCATCTCGTTTCACTTCTTCACAATTTATTACACTCAATATGCTCACCTCACTTAGATGACAGAATTTTTTATACTTTAACTATTTCTGCGAAAAACTGCAATATCCTTGTTAATTTATAAAAAACATTCGTTTTTTTCTTGAAAATGTTAGTTTTCCTTCACATTTCCGTGTAAAATATCGAATTTTGACGAATATTCATTGAAAACGCTTTATTATTCTTCTATATTTTTACCAATTATTTTTTCTCAACCTTTATTTTATTATGTTTATCCTATTTTTCATGCTATTTTTCACTTAAAATCAAAACAAAATAATCTGTCATAAAAAAATGTTTCTCAATATTTTTTGTCACAATTTTATTGAAATGCGAAATTTATAAGCATATACTTGTTCTCAATAAAGAACATAGATCTTTCGTAACCACAATTCATAGCGGACTACTATGTTTACTTATTTATCCTTGTTGCGAACGGTTGCTATACAAATTTAACTAGGAGGCTTTCATATGTCATTAAAACAAAAAGTAGGAATGGGAGTTATCACCGCTTCACTTGGCTTATCCCTTACATTCGGCGGTGTATTCGCCTATTTCAGTGATTCAGAAACATCAAGTAACTCATTTCAAGCTGGAACACTAGATCTTTCTATTAATCCAAGTGTAATCGTTAATGTGAAAGATTTAAAACCAGGTGATTTTATTGAAAGGAACTTCAAGCTTGAAAATAAAGGTACATTGGATATCGCAAAAGTAGCACTTGAAACATCATATGAAGTTACAGATGCAAAGCAAAATAATGACGGTGAAGATTTAGGTGATCACATTATCGTCAAGTTTCTAGTAAATGATGGACAGCCATCTAATCCAAACGATGATCATGAGATTTTGTGGGAAACAAAACTATCACAATTAAAAACTATGAAACCTGAAGATGTCGCTACGTCTCTAGAACGTCATAACTTAATAGATGGTATTAAATCTGGTGAAACAGATTTCTTACACGTCCTCTTCTCATTTGAAGATAACAACCAAGATCAAAATAAATTTCAAGGTGATTCCCTGCAGCTAAACTGGACATTCCATACTGAGCAAACAGCTGGCGTGGAGAAATAATTTTTAAAAATATAAATTACCGGAGGCCTATAAATGAAAAAGAAAAATCGTTTTGTTACCGGAATTGTAACAGCTGGCGTTTTGTTTTCAACTGCTATTCCGTTCAATGTACTTGCTGAAAGTCCTATTAACCAAATTGAATCTTCAAATGCTCATTCTATATTATCTAAGCTTTCTAAAGAACAACGCCTGGCATTACAAACGGTAGATGCCAACCCTGGTTTTACAATTTCACCAGATATTAATACGAGTAGTTCTGAGCCTGTAAATATCATCGTAGAATTTCAAACTGCTCCAGTAAAGATTAATGAATTAAAACAAAAAGAAAAAGGATTACAGTCTGCTCCTGAAAATATAAAAGCACGTATTGATCAAGAACATGAAGAATTCGAAAAAGGACTAAAACGTCTTTATCAATTCAGCCCATCAGTAAAATCAGGAAACTTCCAGTCTGTACAAATTAAACGTTCTTATAAGCATGCGATAAATGGTGTTGCGATGACATTACCAGCAAATACAGTAGAAGAATTGTTACGAATTGGCGTTGTAAAACGTATTTGGAAAGATTACGAAGTGAAATTAAATTTACCAAAACAAGCTGAGCAAAAAGCGCCTCAAAAACTAACAGATAGCATCCCGCAAATTGGAGTAGATAAGTTACATAGTGAGGGCATTACCGGAAAAGGAATTAAAGTTGGTGTATTAGATACAGGTATTGATTACAATCATCCTGACTTAAAAGACGTATATAAAGGCTATCGCGCGAAACCTGGTGAGGACTCTAGCAAAGTAGACCCAAACTCAGTAAAGGGTTGGGACTTTATTAATAACGATGCAGATCCAATGGAAACTACTTATTCAGAATGGCAACAATCTGGTGCTCCTGAATTTGATAGCCGTGGTTCTTCCTTCTACACAGCCCACGGCACTCACGTAGCAGGTATCGTTTCTGCACAAAAGAAGAACCAATCTGATTCAGCAGTAAAAGGTGTTGCACCTGGCATTGAACTGTATAACTATCGTGTACTCGGACCATACGGAAGTGGAGATAGTTCAGGTATTATCGCTGCAATTGATAAATCCATTTCTGACGGTATGAACGTTATTAACTTATCGTTAGGTGATGATAGCAACAATCCTCTTAATCCAACATCTATCGCTGTTAATAACGCGATGCTTTCAGGCGTTGTTACAGTCGTTGCTGCTGGTAACTCTGGACCGAATCCATCAACACTCGGATCACCAGGTGCTTCGCCATTTGCTATTACGGTTGGAGCCAGTGATAGCTCTATTTCCTTACCGAAACTATCAGGTCATGCTGGACAATTACAATTCCCTAACCTAATTTTGTTCGGCAAAAACTTCACTGATAAAATAGAAGATTTCAAGGGACAAACTTTACCTATTGAATCTATAGGAATCGGTACGCCTGACGAGTTTAGTAAAAAAGATGTAAAAGGAAAAATCGCTCTCGTTGCACGTGGCACACTGTCATTTGATGAAAAAATTGCTAACGCAAAACAAGCTGGCGCAAAGGCCGTTATTATTTATAACAATGTGGACGGAGAAATTCCTTTCTACGTTGGCGAAAGCACAAAATACATTCCAGCATTCCGCCTAACGAAAGAAGACGGTGAAAAACTAAAAGCTCAAATCGAACAAGGTAATACATCCTTTACTTTTGACGAACTTAGTTATATTCAAACAGAAGGCGATCATCTTGCAGACTTTAGCTCACGCGGTCCTGTTACATCAAATGATGGTATTAAACCAGATATTACAGCGCCTGGTGTTGCTGTACTTTCAACAGTACCTGAATATATTAATGACCCACAAGAGGGCGAAAACTATGACGTTTCCTATGAGCGTATGCAAGGAACATCTATGGCTTCTCCTCATATCGCGGGCGTTGCTGCTCTTATTTTACAAGAACACCCAGAATACTCTCCATTCGATGTAAAGGCGTCTCTTATGAACACAGCTGATGATTTAAAAGAAAAGTATTCCGTATATGAAGTTGGAGCTGGACGAGTAGATGCATACAACTCCGTTCATACGGAAACAAGTTTTAAAGTGCTAGATACAACAAAAACAGTTGTAAATGATGAAGTAATTGAAGTACCAGAAGAAACCGGATCCATTGCATTCGGGAAGTTCTATCAAAAAGACGGTGAAGCTCTTGAACAAAAACGAAATATAAAAGTAGCTAATCATAATAAACAAGAGAAGAAAGAATTTAAAACAGAAATTTCTTATACACCAGCTTCTCCTTCCATTAACGACGCTACCGCAAATGGTGTAAAAGTTTCTACCCGAGAAACAATTACTGTTGATGCTGGAAAATCAGATGAGGTTGAAGCAAAAATTAATATTCCAGCTGGCGTGAAGCAAGGCCGATATGAAGGATATATTCATATTACAAATACGAAAAATAAAGAAGAAACGTATCAAATACCATTCTCTATTCGTGTATCAGAGCCTGGTATTGAAAATGCTTTTTTATCAAGAAAAGCCATTTCAACTGATACATCTAAATTCAATCCATACCGTGAATCGTATTTACACGGAGCATTCCAATTAAATAGCGACCTTGAGACGTTAGATCTTATCGTGAAGGATTCAAAAACAAATAAAGCGCTTGGCTTCATTGGAACATTAAACACAAGCGGACTAAAAACGGATGTGTATTACTACTTAGATTCATTCTTTAACGGCAGAGTATATCCTTTCACAAATGATCCTGCAAAACCAATTGGTGATGAGAAAATCGACTTACCAGAAGGCGATTACACAATTGAATTTGTTGGCTATGATAAAGATGGTAAAGCACGTGTGAAAGGTGATTATGTCGTAATTGATAATACACCGCCAGAAGTAAAATTAACTGGATTAAAACCTGGTATTTATGAATTAAATGAAGAAAACTATACAGTAGAAGACGGTAAAAAGGCATTATGGATTAAAGGAAATGTGTATGATTCGAATGTTGACTACTTAAAAGGAAAAGGATTAAACATTACGCAAGAAGCAAACGGAGTGATGTATTATGACTATTCTCCATACTTGCATAAGTTTTTACCTATTAATGCAAACGGTGACTTTAAAGTTGGCATTACTCCTGAATCCTTTAAAGTGGAAGGTCCAATGAACACAGGGGTATATATTTTCGATTATGCAACTGCAGGAGCTGACTATCCAAGCGGTGTAAATAACTATTGGTTTATCCCGCAAGGAGCTCAATATGCGAAAACTAGCTATGATAAAAAAGAAGTATATAAAGGTGATGAATTCACTGTGACGCTAAACGCCAAACATGTGAAACAATTTGTTGCTGGGCAATTTAATGTAAACTTCCTAGAGAAGAACTTCAAATTTGCAAATGCGAAATTTAATCCTGCTTTTGAAAAGCTACTTTCCCAAAAAGGGGTAACCGCAAAAGTAAATGAACCGAAGCTAGAAGCAGGCTCTGTTACAGTTGGCGGTGCTATCGATGACAAAAACTTCGCTGGATTAGATGGTGATTTCCCGTTCATTGATGTAACGTTCAAAGTAGAAAACGATGAGTTTTATGAAGCAACTGCTCAATTAGAGTCACCAGTGTTTGTATACTGGAAACCAGGAGAAACAGAGCCAAATAGAATGCGTGTCCTTCAAGATCAATCATTCTCAGTAATGTCCTTAAACTCACTAGTAGAAGGAAATATTAAACCTGGTGCATTCTTAAATGAACGTGGATATTTAGATGAAAAGTTAGATTATACAAAGCTTGGCGTAAAAGTATATGCGACTGATTCTTACCGTCATAAGTTTGAAGGCTCACTAGATAAATACGGATACTTCAAATTAAATGGACTTCCTGTTAATAAACGCGACTACAACTTATATGTAGAGGTGCCAGGACATTTAACAAGCCGCCTAACAACGAAACTTGGTACTGAAAAAGACGGTAAGCTGCTTGGCCAATATTATTATGCAAGACCTGACGAAAACCTTGCCGGCGATGTAAATGCTGATAAAGTAATCGATATTAGAGATGCTGAAATTATCGCTAGCAACTATGGCAAAAAAGGACTAACTGTAAAAGACGGAGACCTTAATAAAGATGGGATTGTCGATGAAAAAGATATTCGCTTCGTCGAAAAGAACTTCTTGAAAAAAGGTCCAGATGCATCTAAATCACAAACACCTGTAGAAAAATCCAAAAGCGGTACACTGGCAGATATTTTAAAGAAATTAGGATTAACGCCTAAAAAATGATAAAGTGAAACTTTAATCAGTGGGGGGTGTTCATCCCCCACTGATTATTAGTTGAACCAATCGGGCTTTTACGGGCAGTTGATCACCAAACTAACTTCTTTGCTTTCGCTGCATTTTGAGGTGGGGATCTTACTGCCCGTTAATGCGGGATAATAAAGAGCACTCTACTTAAAGTAGGGTGCTCTTTTCTATAAACGACCCTGATCCAGCAAAAGGGGTATATTGGGGATATACAAGGGAAACCGGAAAAGGAATTTATATTAAATTATATGAATTCAGAGGTAGGAAGCAGTGTCCCGCCCCTGAATGATTTAGCAATTATTATAGTACTGGTGCCATTGTTTCTTTTAATACTTTTACAGAATGAGCGAACTTCGCTTTTTCTTCTTCATTTAACTCAAGCTCTACGATTTCACGTACACCTTCGCGGTTAATTACAGCTGGAACACCTACGTAAGCATCTTTCTCACCGTATTGGCCTTCAAGGTATGCAGATACAGTTAATACGCTGTTCTCGTTGTTTAAGATTGCTTTAGTTACACGAAGTAGTGACATACCGATTCCGTAGTAAGTTGCACCTTTACGCTCGATGATATGGTAAGCTGCATCACGTACATTTTCGAAGATTTTATCTAAGTCTTCTTGTTTGTACTGTTCGTTGTTAGCTAAGATTGTTTCTAGTTTTTGTACACCGATAGTAGCGTGGCTCCATACTGGAAGTTCAGTATCACCGTGTTCACCAACGATGTAAGCATGAACGTTACGTGGATCTACATCTAAGTAGTCACCTAACATGTAACGGAAACGAGCAGAGTCTAAAGTAGTACCAGAACCAATTACGCGCTCTTTTGGTAAACCAGATTCTTTCCAAGTTACGTAAGTTAAAATGTCAACTGGGTTAGTTGCGATTAAGAAGATTCCATCGAATCCGCTATCCATAATACCGCGAACGATTTGTTTAAAGATCTTTGTATTTTTCTCAACTAAGTCTAAACGAGTTTCACCTGGCTTTTGTGGTAATCCAGCAGTGATAACTACTAAATCTGCATCTTTACAATCTGCATAGCTACCGCTCCAAACTTTTGTTGGTGATGGAGAGAATGGTACCGCATGGCTTAAGTCCATTGCTTCCCCTTCTGCTTTTGCTTCATTAACATCTACTAATACGAATTCTTCAGCTACACCTTGGTTGATCATTGAGTAAGCGTAACTACAACCTACAGCTCCTGTTCCTACTAATACTACACGATTGATACCTTTTTTCATGGTAATTTCCCCTCTCTATTGTTCACATATATTTTTTTATGATTGTTTAAGTAATTAATTAAAATACTAATTTAATGTTGTTTAACTTCTTTACATTCATATTGTAGCACGTATTATTGTGAAAAAGTTCACAAATTATGACCTATTTGTGAACTTTTTCACATAGAGTGTAAAGTTATTGGAATAGGTGTGGAATCCATTTCAATGGAGGCGTTTTCTTTAGATTGTGAAAGGGATTTTCTTGTGGTTTTTGTCGGTAAGTGAAATTATACCAGCGATTTTTAGAATATATCGACCGTAACTCCAAATATATCAGCGATTATTAAAATTTATCGATCGTAACTCAAATTATATCAGCGATTTTTGCAATATATCGACTTACCGACAAAACTCGACAATACTGACAACATAAAAAAACTGTCTTCAGTAGATCACAGCTATTGAGAGAAAGCAACTTCTTCTATATATTATTTATTTTCCACAGTAGCTCCCAGATGCATTTTTCATCGGTTTCTCCAAGTGTAGGAGGCTACAGCCATACAGCTGGGGTAAAAGTTCAAGTTGAAGTTAATTCCTTCATATTCATACAGGTCCAAATAATTAACATGATTGTATTTACGGCTCTCTATGTACCCAACTGCAACAGCGAATACTTCATATTTCTTCTATTGCATAAAAAAGCAGACTATCCAAAGTCCATTTTTATACAACAAAAAAGAGATAGCAGATTATGCTATCTCTTTTAGTATGACCCGTACGGGATTCGAACCCGTGTTACCGCCGTGAAAGGGCGGTGTCTTAACCACTTGACCAACGGGCCAGTTCTGGCAGAGAAGAAGGGATTCGAACCCTCGCACCGCGTTCGCGATCTACTCCCTTAGCAGGGGAGCCCCTTGAGCCACTTGGGTACTTCTCTATAAATATGGCTCCGCAGGTAGGACTCGAACCTACGACCGATCGGTTAACAGCCGATAGCTCTACCACTGAGCTACTGCGGAACAATTATGGTGGGCCTAAATGGACTCGAACCATCGACCTCACGCTTATCAGGCGTGCGCTCTAACCAGCTGAGCTATAGGCCCATAATTGAAAAGCGGGTGAAGAGAATCGAACTCTCGACCAGAGCTTGGAAGGCTCTTGTTTTACCACTAAACTACACCCGCATTAAATTGTAAATGGTGAGCCATGAAGGACTCGAACCTTCGACCCTCTGATTAAAAGTCAGATGCTCTACCAACTGAGCTAATGGCTCATTTTGAAAGTGGTGCCGACTAGAGGACTTGAACCCCCAACCTACTGATTACAAGTCAGTTGCTCTACCAATTGAGCTAAGTCGGCTTGCGACTTCAAAATGGTGGCTCGGGACGGAATCGAACCGCCGACACGAGGATTTTCAGTCCTCTGCTCTACCGACTGAGCTACCGAGCCTTTATGTAAAAATGGCGGTCCCGACCGGGGTCGAACCGGCGATCTCCTGCGTGACAGGCAGGCATGTTAACCACTACACCACGGGACCATTTGGTTGCGGGGACAGGATTTGAACCTGCGACCTTCGGGTTATGAGCCCGACGAGCTACCGTGCTGCTCCACCCCGCGATGATAAAATATTTACTTTAGAAAAAATGGAGGAGGTAGAGGGATTCGAACCCCCGCGCGACTCTCGCCGCCTGTCGGTTTTCAAGACCGATCCCTTCAGCCGAACTTGGGTATACCTCCGAGATATATACGTCTAATGGTGGACCTTGTAGGACTCGAACCTACGACCGGACGGTTATGAGCCGTCTGCTCTAACCAGCTGAGCTAAAGGTCCTTTATGGTAGCGGCGGAGGGGATCGAACCCCCGACCTCACGGGTATGAACCGTACGCTCTAGCCAGCTGAGCTACACCGCCATAAATGATATTAATATAAGTGGAGCCTAGCGGGATCGAACCGCTGACCTCCTGCGTGCAAGGCAGGCGCTCTCCCAGCTGAGCTAAGGCCCCATGTTTTTTAGGAATATCGGGAAGACAGGATTTGAACCTGCGACCCCCTGGTCCCAAACCAGGTGCTCTACCAAGCTGAGCCACTTCCCGTTAATAAAAGCGTGCCCGAGAGGAGTCGAACCCCTAACCTCTTGATCCGTAGTCAAACGCTCTATCCAATTGAGCTACGGGCGCATATGGTGCCGAGGGCGGGGGTCGAACCCGCACGGTGGTCACCCACCGCAGGATTTTAAGTCCTGTGCGTCTGCCTGTTCCGCCACCCCGGCATGTCATATTGAAAATTGGAGCGGAAGACGGGATTCGAACCCGCGACCCCAACCTTGGCAAGGTTGTATTCTACCACTGAACTACTTCCGCAAGACATGTATGAGTTATTTAATTAAAAGTGCGGGTGAAGGGAGTCGAACCCCCACGCCAAAGGCGCCAGATCCTAAGTCTGGTGCGTCTGCCAATTCCGCCACACCCGCATATTAATTTATTTAAGAAAAATGGGGCGACTGATGGGAATCGAACCCACGAATGCCGGAGCCACAATCCGGTGCGTTAACCACTTCGCCACAACCGCCATGATTTCTGGTGCCGACTAGAGGACTTGAACCCCCAACCTACTGATTACAAGTCAGTTGCTCTACCAATTGAGCTAAGTCGGCTAAATGGTGGAGGATGACGGGATCGAACCGCCGACCCCCTGCTTGTAAGGCAGGTGCTCTCCCAGCTGAGCTAATCCTCCATTTGCCTGGCAACGTCCTACTCTCACAGGGACAAGGTCCCAACTACCATCGGCGCTAGAGAGCTTAACTTCCGTGTTCGGTATGGGAACGGGTGTGACCTCTCTGCCATCATTACCAGACTGTATTCATTTAAGACAAGAATTATTGTAACTCATTTACTTTTGAAAGTCAACAAGTTTTTTATATTCTTTCAAAACTAGATAACATTGCTTCATATTATATGGTTAAGTCCTCGATCTATTAGTATTCGTCAGCTCCACATGTCACCATGCTTCCACCTCGAACCTATCAACCTGATCATCTTTCAGGGATCTTACTAGCTT